>JADCGM010000126.1 GCA_020249025.1 Alphaproteobacteria bacterium | reverse complement strand
TCGATCTTGGAAATGAGCTTGCGCTGGCGGTCGCGGGTGCGGAGTTCGATGGACCAGTCGGTCTCGGAGGAGGCGCGGTCGGTGACGTCGGGCTCGCGGAGCGATTCGGTCTGGAGCGTCTGCAGGGTCTCGCGGGCCTCGCGGAGGATCTCGTCCTTCCAGTCGAGCAGCTTGCGCCGGAAATAGGCGAGCTGGCGCGGGTTCATGAACTCTTCGTTGGCAGCGGGGCGATACCCGTCCGGCAACTCGACATCAGCGACAACCGACCGGAATTCTTCGCCGTCTTCTTGTTCAGCGACGGCCGCGCCGCCCACGACTTCGGACATTCGCACACTCCCTGCGACACACTGCCGTCCGAAGCCGAGCGCACCGAAATCCGCTCTGCAGAACGGCCCTCCCGCCGGGCGCTATAGCGGTTGTGGGGGGACGCGGCAAGCAGCGCCCAAGACGCGTGCAAGCCCCGACAAAAGCGCGGTTTTCAGGGATATTCCGGAGCCGAATCGGCCGCGGCGTCAGCCCTTGGCGAGCTTGTCGAGCTGGGCCTGGAGCGCCGCCATCTGTTCGCGCAGCTGCTTCAGCTCGTCGGCGGGCGCGGGTTCGGCGGCCGGCGCCTGCGGTGCGGCGCCCGGCTTGGCGCGGCCGGTGAGCATGTCGGCGGCAGCCTGGAACATCGCCATGTTCTGCTTGGCGAGCTGCTCGAAGGGCTTGAAGGCCCCGGCCCCGAACGCGCCCGAGACGGCGGTGCGGAACTGCTCCTGATTCTTGCGGAACGCCTCCATCGAGGCCTCGAGATAGGGCGGCACCATCGACTGCATCGAATCGCCGTACATCGAGATCAGCTGGCGCAGGAAGGAGACGGGCAGCATCGTCTGGCCGCGGGTCTCTTCCTCCATGATGATCTGGGTGAGCACCGAGCGGGTGATGTCCTCGCCCGACTTGGCGTCGACGACCTTGAACTCGCGCCCCTCGCGCGTCATCGCACCAAGATGGTCGAGCGTGATGTAGGTCGAACTGTCCGTGTTGTAGAGACGCCGATTGGCGTATTTCTTGATGATGATCGGTTCAGAGGATTTCGACTCTGCGGACTTGGATCCCGGCTCGGCCATGACGGCTCCTGACGCTCGAATTGGGCAAGGCCTAGCACGGCCCGATGTTGCACTGCAACGACGGCCCCGCGGCCCGCATCCGCTCGTCGATTTCCTCGCGCTCGCGGCCGAAGTGACGGGCGGCGACCGGGCGCGGCTGGCGGCGGTGCTGGCGGGGGTGAGGCGCTATCAGGAGTCGCCCTACACGCGCGCGCTCCCCGAGATGCCGGCGGTGGCCGAGGCCGGCGGGGTGCGGCTGCGGGACTATGGCAGCGAAGGGCCTGCGGTCGTGGTTGTCCCCTCGCTGATCAATCCGCCGACGGTGCTCGATCTCGCCGAGGGCAATTCGCTGCTGCGCTGGCTGGCGGCGCAGGGTTTCCGGCCGCTGCTCGTCGATTGGGGCGACGGCGCAGCCGAGCGCGGGCTCGACATCGGCGGTCAGGTCGAGGGGCGGCTGGTGCCGATGCTCGCCGGGCTCGAGACGCCGGCGGTGGTCGGCTATTGCCTTGGCGCGACGATGGCGGTGAAGCTGGCAGCGCTGCGGCCGGCGGCACGGTTGGCGCTGATTGCCGCGCCGTGGCGATTCTCGGGCTATGGCGCGGCGGCGCGCGACGCGATCGCCGGCTGGTGGACGGCGACCCGTCCCTCGGGCGAAGCGCTCGGCGGGGTGCCGATGGACCTGCTCCAGCCGATGTTCTGGCGGCTCGATCCCAAGGGCACGGTCGGCAAGTTCGAGGCGCTGGGGCGCAGCGGGGCCGCCGATCCGGGGTTCGTGGCGCTGGAGGACTGGGCGAACGACGGCCCGCCGCTCAGCGTCCCCGCTGCGCGCCAGCTCGCCGAGCGCTTCTTCGCGGCCGACGATCCCGGCGAAGGGCGCTGGGCCCCTCTGCCGGCGATGCCCGTGCTGAGTTTTATCGCCGCGCGCGACCGCATCGTGCCCGCGGCAGCCGCGCCCGACTTCGGGACGTCCATCACGGTCGACGCCGGCCACGTCGGCATGATCGTCGGCTCGCGCGCCCGGGCCGCGCTGTGGGAACCGCTGGCCCACTTCCTGCGGGGCTGATCTCCGCGCCCCTTTCCCCCATCGACCTCGCCCCGCACCCGTCCTATGTTGCAACGCAACAGAGCACGGGAGACCCCCATCATGACCAACGTCGTCATCACCGCCGCCAAGCGCACGCCGGTCGGCAGCTTTCTCGGCAGCTTCGCATCGACCCCCGCCCACGAACTCGGCCGCGTCGCGATCCTCGCGGCGCTGGAGGCCGCGGGCGTGTCAGGCGAGGAGGTCAGCGAAGTCATTCTCGGTCAGGTGCTGACCGCCGGCCAGGGCCAGAACCCGGCGCGGCAGGCGGCGATGGCCGCGGGCATCGCGCAGGCAACCCCGGCTTATGGCGTCAACCAGGTCTGCGGCTCGGGGCTGCGCGCGGTGGGCATGGCGGCCCAGGCGATCGTCGCGGGCGATGCGGCCATCGTCGTCGCCGGCGGCCAGGAGTCGATGAGCCTGAGCCCGCATGCGCAGCATCTGCGCGGCGGCACCAAGATGGGCGCCCTCGAACTCGTCGACACGATGATCAAGGACGGGCTGTGGGATGCCTTCAACGGCTATCACATGGGCATCACCGCCGAGAATCTCGCCGAGAAGTACCAGATCGGCCGCGACGCGCAGGACGCCTTCGCCATCGCCTCGCAGAACAAGGCCGAGGCCGCGCGCCGCGAGGGCCGCTTCAAGGGCGAGATCGCGCCGGTGACGATCAAGGGGCGCAAGGGCGACACCGTCGTCGACACCGACGAATATATCCGCGACGGCGCGACCATCGACGGTGTCTCCGGCCTCAAGCCCGCCTTCAAGAAGGACGGCACGGTCACCGCCGCCAACGCCTCGGGCATCAACGACGGGGCCGCCGCGCTAGTATTGATGACCGAGGAGGAGGCCGCCCGCCGCGGCGCGCCGGTGCTGGCGCGGATCGCCGGCTTCGCGTCGGCGGGCGTCGACCCCGCGATCATGGGCATCGGTCCGGTGCCCGCGTCGAAGGCCGCGCTCGCCAAGGCCGGCTGGAGCATCGGCGACCTCGATCTCATCGAGGCGAACGAAGCCTTCGCCGCGCAGGCGCTCGCGGTCGGGCAGGAGCTCGGCTGGGATCCGGCCAAGGTCAACGTGAACGGCGGCGCCATCGCCATCGGCCATCCGATCGGCGCGAGCGGAGCGCGCGTGCTGACGACGCTGCTCCATGAAATGGCCCGCCGCGACGCGAAGAAGGGCCTTGCGACGCTGTGCATCGGCGGCGGCATGGGCATCGCGCTCTGCGTCGAGCGGTGAGCGCCACCACCATCCTCGTCGATCTCGACGGGACGCTGACCGTCCCCGCCGCCGGCATCATCGCCGCCGTCCGCCATGCGGTCGCGGCCGCCGGAGTCGAGCCGCCGCCGCCCGAGGAGCTGCGCTGGATGATCGGCCCGCCGCTGCGGGTGAGCTTTCCCCAGCTTCTCGGCGAGGACTGCGACGTCGAGGCGGCGGTCGCGGCATACCGTGAACATTACGGCGCGGGCGGGCTGTTCGACGCGGCGGTGTTCGACGGCGTGTTCGACGCGCTCGACGCGCTGCGCGCGCTGCCGGCGCGCCTGCTCGTCTGCACCGCCAAGCCGCATGTGACGGCACGGCGCATCCTCGAACACTTCGGGCTGATCGGGCATTTCGATGCGGTCTACGGCCCCGAATGGGACGGCCGCCACGACGACAAGGGCGACCTCATCGCGCACATGCTGGAGGTCGAGGGCTTCAACCCGGCGCGCGCCGTGATGATCGGCGATCGCGCCAACGACGTCCGCGCCGCCGCCCGTCACGGCATCCCGGCGGTCGGCGTGCTGTGGGGCTATGGCGACCGCGAGGAGCTGAGCGGTGCCGCCGCACTCTGCGCCGACCCGCGCGAGCTGCTGGCGGTGACACGTCGCGTGCTGGGCGTCTGAGCGGCGCTGGTCTAACCTCGCAGCGACTCGACCGGAGGAGCCTGATGGCGCGACGTTCCCCGCATCCAGCCGCCGATCGCGGGGCGGAGTGCTGACCAGACCCGGTCTCCGAATCGGACTCGCCACCGTCGCGTTGGCGCTGGTCGTGTCGATCGGTCTCTGGCGCGCCAGCAAGGCGCGTTGCTTCGCGCTGATCGGCGAAGTCGTGTGTCGCGTCGAAACCGACCGCAAGCTTGTCGCCCTGAGCTTCGACGACGGCCCGACACCGGCGGGGGTCGATGCCGTGCTTGCCGAGCTGCAACCCCGT
>JADCGM010000125.1 GCA_020249025.1 Alphaproteobacteria bacterium | reverse complement strand
CGGTGAGGACGATTCGCTGGCCGAGAACATCCAGCGTGCGCCGCTGCATCCGCTCGACCAGTTCCGCGCCTTCCTGGCTCTGCGCGAGAAGGGGCGCTCCGAGGAGGACATCGCCGCGGCGTTCTTCGTCGGTGTGAACGTGGTGAAGCAGCGCCTGCGCCTGGCGTCGGTCGCGCCGGCCTTGCTCGACGTCTACGCCGAGGACGGCATGTCGCTCGAGCAGCTCATGGCCTTCACCGTCACCGCCGACCATGCCCGCCAGGAGCAGGTCTGGCAGGCGATCTCCGGCTCCTGGCAGAAGGAGCCCTATCAAATCCGTCGCATGCTGACGGAGAAGACGGTGCGCGCTTCCGACCGGCGGGCGGTGTTCGTCGGCCTCGACGCCTATGAGGCCGCCGGCGGCGTGGTGCTGCGCGACCTGTTCCAGTCCGATGATGGCGGCTGGCTCGAAGACATCACGCTGCTAGACGGCCTGGTCGCCGAGAAGCTGAAGGCCGAGGCGGAGACCATCGCCGCCGGGGGCTGGAAGTGGATCGAGGTCGCCGTCGACTTCCCCTATGGCCACACCCACGGGCTGCGTGCGCTGGAGGGCGTCGCCATCGATCTCACCAGCGAGGAGCAGGCGACGATCGACGCGCTCAACGCCGAATACGCCAAGCTCGAGGCGGAGTATGACGGCGCCGACGAGCTGCCGGACGAGGTGGACGAACGGCTCGGCGAGATCGAGGCGGCGCTCGCCGCCTTCGACGATCGGCCCGTCTCCTACGATCCGGCCGACATCGCCCGCGCCGGCGTCTTCGTCAGCATCGCTGCCGTAGTCGCCCTGTCGATCGACCGCGCCTACGTCCGACCGCAGGACGAAGCTCCCAAGGGCGAGCCGGACCAGGACGACGAGACCGATCCCGCGATGGCCGGGGCGCACGGCGCCGATCCCGACGCGCCCGTGGTTCAGCGCGCCGTCATCACCATCGGCAGGCAGGTCGCCGGGCCGGAGGACGAGGACGACGAGGACCTGAAGCCGCTCCCGGACCGCCTCGTGACCGAGCTGACCGCGGAGCGGACGCTGGCGCTGCGCGACAAGCTGGCGTCCACGCCCGCCGTCGCGTTCCAGGCCGTGCTGCACAAGTTCTGCCTCGACGTCTTCTCCCGCTATTTCTCCTCCGGGACGGCGATGGAGGTGTCGGTGCGCAGCGCCAGCTTCCCGGTGCAGGCGCAGGGACTGAAGGACACGCCCGCGGCGAAGGCGATCGAGGCGCGCCACAAGGGCTGGGAGGAGCGCCTGCCCAAGGACAAGGCCGATCTCTGGGACTGGCTCACCACCCTCACGGGCGACGAGCAGGCGGTGCTCTTCGCCCATTGCGCGTCCTTCGGGGTCAATGCGCTCTACGAAAAGGGCGACCGCTACGGCGCGGGCGCCTCGTCCCACACTGTCGAGCAGCGCATCGCCGAGGCCGATCGCCTGGCCCAGGCGGTCGATCTCGACATGGTGCAGGCCGGCTGGCGTCCGACCGTCGAGAACTATCTCGGCCGCGTGCCCAAGCTCCGCATCCTCGAGGCGGTGAAGGAAGGCGCCGGCGAGCGGGCGGCGCAGCTTATCGACCATCTGAAGAAGGGCGACATGGCCAAGGAGGCCGAACGGCTCCTGGCCGACACCGGCTGGCTGCCGGAGCCGCTGCGGATCGCCGCAGCGGACGACGTGCCCGTCGACACCACCGAAGCCGAGGATGACGGCGAAGCGCTGCCCGAATTCCTCGCCGGCGACGATGAGGAAGCGAACGCCGAGGCGCCGCAGGTGATCGCGGCCGAATAGCCCACGCGCGGGGCGGCTTCGGCCGTCCCGCGCCCCTTTTCCCTTTCAACCGACCCCACAGCCCGGCCTTCGCGCTGGGCTTTTTCGTTTCAGGAGACCGTCATGACCGACACATCCGACACCACGCCGCAGCCCGCCGCCCCGCTTTCCGATTGGGAGATGAAGGCGGTTGCACGAGCCAAGCTCGAGGCCGAGCTTTTCACCCTCAACAAGGCCACGCTGCTCAACGCACTGACGCTCGCTGGCGTCACCCGCGTCGTCGTCAGCTTCGACGGCTACGGCGATTCCGGCCAGATCGAGAATGTCGAAGCTCAGACCGGCGACGATCCCGTCACCATGCCTGCCGCAGCCATCGAAATCGCCGAGGCCGTCTGGGACCACGCCGAACCGACGCGTTCGTCCGTCTGCATCGCCGAAGCCGTCGAGCGCCTGGCCTATGACGTTCTCGAAAAGACTCATTGCGGCTGGGAAAACAACGACGGCGCATACGGCGACATCGTCTTCGATGTCGCGGAGGAGACGATCACGCTCGATTGCAACGAGCGCTACACCGCCTCCGAAAACTACACCCACACCTTCTGAGGAGGCGGCCATGGGACATTGCTATCACCACGCCCTCTCCTCGGTCAGGAAATGGGGCGGCGTCGCAGAAGACTATCTGCCGCTGCACCAATGGTTCGACGAGTCGAAGGCGACCACCGCCGATTTCCGGCATCGGGCGCTGCGGCATCACGCCGAAGGCATCTTCATGCTGGAGCGCTTCTTCGGCTCGACCATCACCATTTCGACGGGCCGCGTCGTGCCCGTCCGGCTCCTTGGCGAGCAGCATGTGGTCGAGGATCTCGGCTTCATCCCAAGCTTCGCCGACTGGGTGCGCTGCATTCGCCCCCAGCCGTGGATGGGACGCGCCCAGCCGATCCACAAGCAGGTTGATCCCTTCGCCGCGCTTTCGGGTGCGAGCACCGACCACGCGCCCAACGCGCCGAGCGGCACAGCCGTCGAGACGCCCCGGCGCTTCTAGCGGCAACCACCTTCCAACCGTTCCCCCGAGCCCGGCCCTGCCGGGCTTTTTCATGTCTGGAGACCATCATGACCACGTTCACCATCGAATCCACTTACCGCATTCCGATCTATCGCCAACGCAGCTACCAGGCCGACACGCTGGCCGAAGCCTGCCGTCTCGCCATCGAAGACGATGACTGGGAGGGGCAGAAGGAGGACTACGAATCCGCCGGCGAGACCTATGTGACCGGCGCCTGGCCGGGCGACGTTCCGCCCTACACCGTCCCGGCGCTTCCGATCCCCGCCCACTTCGGCGAGGCCCTTCAGCGCAGGGCCGAGCACTTCGAAGTTCTGCTTGGCCTGCTCAAAGTTTTCGCGCTCCCGCCCGATGGCGGCCTGACCGACGAACCGTTCTGGCGCCAGCGGGCGCACGCCGCGATCGCGAAGGCCGAGGCGATTCTCGCGGGCGCACGCGATCCCGATGACGAAGGAGGCGTGTCATGACCGAATATGTCGTCAAGATTGCCTTCTGGCTGCGGGCCTTCGACAGCGCGACCATCGAGGCTGCGTCTGACGCGGAAGCGATCGAGAAGGCGAAAGTAGCCGCCACCGCCGCAATGGAGTCGACGGCGTTCCCGGAACACATCGACAGTGACGAGCGACGAGAAGGCGTCATCGCCTACATCGACCGCACCACGTCGGAGGGCTGTGAGCCCGTCATCGAGGACGTCGAATTCGACGACGACCGGATCCACGATCCGCCCGCCGCCTGATCGCAACCACGCCCGAACCCACCCGAAGCCCGGCCACGCGCCGGGCTTTCGCATTTTAAGGAGACTGACATGGCCGACTACTTCACTCACTTCTCATGCCTGCTCGACGTCGGCACGCCCGAAAACGCTGTGCGCGCCCTCGAGCTCTACGACAACACGCCCGAGGATGAAGATGGCCTTCGCTTCTCGGAGGGCTTCAACCTTTCAATCCAGACGGAAGGCGGATCAGGACTGTGGATTCGCGACGACTGTTCAGGAGACCCTGAGCGCGTGATCGAGTTTGTCGTGCTCTGCGCGGAGGAATTCGACCTCAAAGGCCTCTGGGGCTTCGAATACGCCAACACCTGCTCGAAGCCGCGCCTAGATGCCTTCGGCGGCGGCGCGCATGTGATCGACCTCGGCGCGCGCAAGAGCGTCGGCTGGACCAGCACCAACGAATGGCTGTGCCGCGCCTTGGAAGGAGATGATCCCGATGCCTGAGATCATCGAAACCACGGTCTATCGCCTCGATGAACTCTCCGACGCGGCAAAGGAGAAGGCCCGTGCCTGGTATCGCCAGACCGGCTTCGACCATGACTGGTTCGAGTTCGTCTATGACGACTTCGAGCGTATTTGCGCGATCATCGGCGTCGACCTCAAGACCGTGCCGGTTCGCCTTTACGGCGGCGGCACACGGCAGAAGCCCTGCATCTGGTTTTCCGGCTTCTGGAGTCAGGGCGACGGCGCTTGTTTCGAGGGGCGCTACGGCCATGCGACGGGCGCGCCGAGGACGATCCGCGGTCATGCGCCGAAGGACGATGAGCTTCATCGGATCGCCGATGTCCTGCAGGCGATCCAGCGACGAAACTTCTACCAACTCCACGCCACCGTGACGCATCGCGACCGCTACTACCACGAATATAGCATGGCGATCTCGGTCGAGCGCGACAGCCCGACTTGGCAGGATATGACCGCCGACGCCGAGGAAACCGTCATCGAGGCGCTGCGCGATCTCGCCCGTTGGCTCTATCGCCAGCTCGAACGCAAATACGACTACCTGACCTCGGACCACCTCGTCGACAAGGCCATCACCGCCAACGCTTACACCTTCACCGCCGGCGGCCGCCGTTTCGGCTGACGGTCAGCACCTCGCTCTCCGAACCTTGTGACACCGCCCACGATCCTCGGGCTTGTCTTGCCTGGACGCCGCGCGGCGCCGGTCAACGGGCAAGCCGTTTCCGCGCAGGGCGCGTGACCGTCGCCGCTTTACACCGTCCTTCGCCGAGACCGCTTAACGGATCGGAGGCGGAGCAGATGTGCAAGGTTCTCAACAAGCGCGTGAATGGCGTCCCAGCCGGCGCCGTCTATATCGGCCGCGGCAGCAAATGGGGCAATCCGTTCCGGATCGGCCCTGACGGCGATCGGGCCGCCGTCATCGCGAAGCATGAACGCTGGCTGGCGAATCAGCACCATCTGCTGCGTGCGCTCGACGAGCTGCGCGGCCGCGACCTTGTCTGCTTCTGCGCGCCGCTCCCCTGCCACGGCCATCTCCTGCGTCGACTGGCCAACGCCAGCCGCGACGAGCGGATTGCGTGGTGGCGCGCCGTGAAAGCGGCGGCGTGATGAGAGGGAGAGGGCGGCCGGAAGGGGTTTGAGCCGTGCGGTCCGAGAGAGAGCGCCGGCCGGCTCGCCCTTTCCCGCTCTCCCGAGGCTCCCTTCATGAACGATCTTTCTCCGATCGCGGCCGACCAGGCCGCGCCGCTGTCGCCGGTCCCTCATCCCGACGCCGCCGGCGCCATCATCGCTGCCGCCCAGCAACTCCTCCCTCATCTTGAGCGCGGCCAGCGGGTCGACGTCGCGATCCTGCGCGCGGCCATGGAAGCCGAATTCGGCGCCTCCGACGCCTCCGGCGCCTGGGACTGGAAGACGGCTTATGACGCTTGCGAGGCCGCGACCGTTCTTTTCCTGCGCAAATACGGAAAGGCGCTGTTCCGCAAAGCCGACTCTCCGGCTGCACGACTTTCCGCCCTGGTCAAGATCGCCGCGCTTCTTCCGACCCACACGCGCCGCTCCGCCGAGAGCGAGACCTTCCAGCAGTTCTCGACGCCGACCCCGCTAGGCCTCGCGGTCCTGATCGCGGCTGCCATCGGG
>JADCGM010000124.1 GCA_020249025.1 Alphaproteobacteria bacterium | reverse complement strand
CCGTCGGGGCCGTAGCCGATGCCGCCGCCATCGGCGTTGAGGCCATATTCGGGATCGCGCATCAGCGCCCGCCACTCGGTCGCACCCTTTTCGGCGCCGATGCCGTTGGTTTCCTCGTCGCCGGTGAAGAAGACGACGATGTCGCGCCGCGGCTTGAAGCCCGCCGCCTTCAGCTGGATGAGCGCGCGGGCGATGCCGACGATGCCCGCCTTCATGTCGATGGTGCCGCGGCCGTAGTAATAGCCGTCACGCTCGGTGAGGACGAACGGGTCGGTGGTTGAATCCTCGCGCTTGGCCTCGACCACGTCCATGTGGCCCATGAGCATGATCGGCTTCTGCGGACGGCCGCGCGCCATCGCCGGCCAGCGCACGATGAGCGCCGCGGTCTGGTCCTTCTGCGTGCCCGAGGGGTCGCTGCTCGCATAGGGCAGCACCTTGATGTCGTCGGCCGGCCAGCCCGCCTTGCGGAACTCGCCGGCAAGGTAATTGGCCATGTCGGGCACGCGCCCGCGGCCGAGAACGGTCGGGATCTCGATGACCGTCTTGAACATCTCCCGCGTCGCCGCCGACTCCGCCGCGGACATCGCGGGCGGCGCGGCGAACGCTGCCGAGGAGGTGAGAATAGCAGCCAGAAACAGTCCGGATTTCATGGATTTGCCCCTGCGTGACGAGTCGCGGGGCGATGCTATCAACCGCCGTGGCCGAGCGCCATGTAATCCGCCGACTGCATCTCCATCAGCCGCGAAACCGTGCGTTCGAACTCGAAGCTGCCGTCGCCTGCCGGGTAGAGGCTCTGCGGCGGGGCATCCGCGCCGATCAGCAGCTTCACCTTATACTCGTAGAGCGCGTCGATCAGCCCGACGAAGCGCGCGGCCTCGTTGCGGTTCTCCGGGCCCAGCTGCGGCACGCCGACGAGCACAACGGTGTGGAAATGCCGCGCGATGGCGAGATAGTCCGCCGCCCCGCGCGCGTCGCCGCACAGCTTCTTGAAGGAGAAGACGCCGACGCCCTTCAGCGACTTCGGCACCCGCAGCGTGCGCCCGCCGGGGATGCTCAGCATCTCCTCGGGCACGTTCGTCGCATCCTCGGGCGGATAGTCGGTGAGGCGGAAGAAGGCCTCGCGCAGCGCCGCGGTCGTCGCCTCGCCATTGGGGGTGTAGTAGGTCGGCATCCCGCCCAGCCGCTCCAGCCGGTAATCGACCGGACCGTTGAGGCTCAGCACGTCGAGCCGGGCCTCGATGAGCGCGATGAACGGCAGGAAGAGCTGGCGGTTGAGCCCGTCCTTGTAGAGATCCTTGGGCGGGCGGTTGGAGGTGGTGACGACCGTCACCCCCGCATCCATCAGCGCGGTGAACAGCCGCGACAGGATCATCGCATCGGCGACGTTGGTCACCTGCATCTCGTCGAAGCAGAGCAGCCGCGCGGCAGCCGCGATCTCCGCGGCGACCGCCGGGATCGGGTCGCTTCCGGACGTCTGACGGTGCCCGTGGATGCGCGCGTGCACCTCCAGCATGAACTCGTGGAAATGGGCGCGGCGCTTCGAGGCGACGGCGACGCGGGCATGGAACAGGTCCATGAGCATCGACTTGCCGCGCCCGACTGCGCCCCAGAGATAGACGCCGCGTGGCGGCGCGGGCGGCGGACCTCCGCGCAGACGGCTCAGAAAGGACGGCTTCGGCGGCGCCGCGGCCAGCTCGGTGGCGAGCGCGTCGAGCCGGGCGGCGCCGGCGCGCTGGTCGGGATCGGGACGCAGCTCGCCCTTCGCGACGAGCGCGTCATAGCTGCTGAGGACGTCGCTCACACGCTGGGAGGAAGCTGGCGCGGCACCTTCCGCAGCGTGCCCGTGAAGGCGCAGACGAGGTCGTCGTTCTGGCTCAGCGTGCCGCGGATGAAGATCATCCGCCCGGTCTCGCGCAGCACCTCGCCGGTGCCATAGATTGGCATGCCGCCGACGCCACTGCCGAGGAAATGCGTGTCGCAGGACAGCGTCACCGCGCCGACCGATGGCGACAGGCTCGGCCGCGCGATGGCGAACATCACCTGGTCGATAAAGGCCATGAGGAAGCCGCCATGGAGATGGCCGAGACCATTCAGATGCTTCTCGGCGGTGTCCATCCCCGCCTCCATGCGGCCGTCGGGGCCGCGGCGGTAATAGTGCGAGCCGAGCAGCTCGGTGAAACGATTGGGGAAGTGGCCGCGCCAGTGCGTCCAGCCGGCCCACGGCCCTTCGGTGACGAGTTCGTGCGATGGCATGTCATGCAGGCTTAACCGGCGGTGGCCGGATTGCAAGCTCCGGCCCTTACAGGCCCCCGTCCCTGTCTCAGATCCCCCGTCATTCCGGCGAAAGCCGGAACCCAGCCAATGAGAGCTACCGTCCGGGCCAGAGGCGGCACACCACGGCAGGGTTCCAGCTTTCGCTGGAATGACGCGTGAAGACGAGAAGGAGGCGTCACGGCAGCCCAACCGCCTTCCCCACCCCTCGCTGCACGGGAGGGGAGACTTGCAACGACTCGGGCGGCGCGCCACAGCTTGGGCGCGCAATTCGGCGGGGACTGGCGATGCGGGTGCGGTGGCGGTGGGTGCTGGTCGGGCTGATCGCCGTGGCCGCGGCGGGCGGCTATGCGGTCAGCCAGCGGCCACTCCCGGTGGAGGCGACGAAAGTCCGGCGCGGCGAGGCGGTCGAGGTCGTCTACGCGACCGGCTTCGTCGAAACCGAGGAGCCGGCCGAGGTCGCCTCGCGCGTGACGGCCCCCATCGTGGCAGTGGCGGTTCAGGAGGGCCAGCGCGTCATGCGCGGCCAGCTGCTGGCGACGCTTGACGCCGGCGAGCAGCGGCAGGCGCTGGCCCAGCTCGCGGCGCAGACCCGCAATGCGCAGGCCGCGGCCAACCGCACGCTCGCGGTG
>JADCGM010000123.1 GCA_020249025.1 Alphaproteobacteria bacterium | reverse complement strand
GCCGCGGGCACCACCGCGCGCTCGGGCGTGTTCTGCGCCGGCGAGGCCGGCCGCGTCGACCAGTTCAACGTCGGTCTGGCGGCCACCACTGCGACGGCGTGCCGTGCGGGCGGCAAGTTTACCGGCACCGATCCGCGCATCACCATCGACTACAAGACCCCGGGCGGCGCGCTGATCTACGGCGTCTATGCGCAGGGCCGGAAGCCGGGCGGCTTCAACGGCACGGCCGGCATCGCTGCCGAGCTCCAGTATCCGGGCCAGCAGTTCGTCAACTACCTGCCCGAGAAGTCGAAGGGCGGCGAGCTCGGCATCAAGTTCGATGCGCTCGACAATCGCCTGCGCATGTCGATCGCGGCCTTCTCGAACAAGCTGAGCGAGGTCCAGCTCACCACCTCGATCCCGAACCCCACGGGCACGGGCGCGCTGACCTCGATCGTCACCAACTCGGGCAACGCCAAGAACCAGGGTCTCGAGATCGAGGCCCAGGCCGCGCCGATCGAGGGCCTGACCATCAACCTCGGCTTCTCCTATGTGAACGCCAAGTTCACCAAGGGCTGCGACGCCGACTATTTCATCCTCAACTCGGGCGGCCTGCGCGTGAACTTCGACACCCGCAACCCGACCCCGGCCGGTCTCGCGCTCTGCGACATCACCGGCAAGAAGCTGCCGCTCGGCTCGCCCTATCTGGCGAACGGCACGGCCAACTACGAGTGGGGCATCGGCGAGGGCGATCTGAAGGCCTTCACCGTCGCCAGCTTCTCCTATGAGGCGTCGAAGTACGTGCAGACCGACAACCAGGCGGAGACGGGCGAAACCTTCCTGCTCAATGCTCGGTTCGGTGTGAAGAACGACCGCTTCAGCGTGGCAGTGTTTGGGCGCAACCTCACCAACGAGAGCTCGATCCCGCTGGCGACCCGCTGGTTCGACGTTCGCTACGGTGCGGGTACCCGCAACCTGCCGACCGCGCCGCAGACGTTCGACGGCCGCACCGCGATCATCGAGACCGGCACGCCGCGCGGCTTCTTCGCGACGCTCCGTAAGGGCCGGACCTTCGGCATCGAGGGCACGTTCAACTTCTGAGCCTGAGGACAGCGCATCGGCCGGACCCTGGTCCGGCCGGACGCACGAGGGGCCCTGCCGGCGACGGCGGGGCCTTTTCGCGTTCGGGGGCTAGAGCTTCCCGCGCCGGGCGGCGGTCATCTGCGCGATGACGGAGAGTGCGATCTCGCCCGGGTTCGCTGCGCCGATGTCGAGCCCGGCGGGGCCGTGGATGCGCGCGGTAGCGGCGGCGTCGAAGCCGCGCGCGGCCAGCCGCTCCAGCCGCGCCGCATGGGTTTTCCGCGAGCCGAGCGCGCCGATGTAGAAGGCCGGCGAGCCGAGCGCCGCCTCCAGCGCCGGATCGTCGAGCTTGGGATCGTGGGTCAGCGTGACGACGGCGCTTGCCGCATCGGGCCGCCATTCGGCGAGCGCTTCGTCGGGCCAGCGGCCGTCGATGGCGACGCCGGCAAAGCGCTCCGCCCCGCCGAACAGGCCGCGCGGATCGATGACCGAGACCGCATAGCCGAGGCTTTCGGCCATGGGGACC
Source organism: Alphaproteobacteria bacterium (assembly GCA_020249025.1). Classification (GTDB taxonomy): domain Bacteria; phylum Pseudomonadota; class Alphaproteobacteria; order Sphingomonadales; family Sphingomonadaceae; genus JADCGM01. The sequence continues at coordinate 1,369 of JADCGM010000123.1, read as the reverse complement.
AGTGCCTGCGCGATATGGACCGCCCCGACGATGGCGAGCCGGTAGGGCGGTTCGTAGCGATTGACAAAGGCGCCGTCGGACGCGCCTTCGCGGGTACGGCCGGTCGCCAGATCGGTGGCGAGCGCGACCGCCTCCCCGGCGGCGCGGGCGGCGATCAGCCGGTCGAGCAGGGCGGCATCGAAGGTCGTCGGCCCAAGCGCCTGGACGAGCACCGAGATGCGGCCGCCGCAGGCGAGCCCGACCTCCCAGGCCTTCGCATCGGCGACGCCGTAATCGAGCCGCCGCCAGCCGCCCTCAGGTATGAGGTCGAGCGCATTGGCGATGACGTCACCCTCGACGCAGCCGCCGCTGACCGAACCTTCGAACAGGCCGTCGTCGCGGACGACGAGATGCGCGCCGGTGCGGCGCGGGGCCGAGCCCCAGGTTTCGATGACGGTGGCGATGGCGACACCGTGCCCGGCGTCGCGCCAAGCGCGGGCCGCGTCGAGAAGGCGGCCGAGTTCGTCGGTCGGGGGACCGGCGGGGGTCACGACGCCAGCAGGGCCGCGACCACAGCGATCGTCGCGCCGACGACGATCAGGCCCCAGGTCATCGGCGACAGGCCGGGACGATCGGTGACCGACGACATCGAGGCCGCGGCCGAGGCGACCTCGTGCGCGGCGGCCGCTGCGACGGTGTCGCCCGCATCGCTGCCGATCCCGACGTTGGGCGCCTCCTCGGCCGGGCCCTCGACCTCGGCCTTGAGCTTCGAGAAGAAGCTTCCGGCATAGCCCTTGGCCGCGCCCTCGATGAGGCGCGCGCCGAGCTGGGCGAGCTTGCCGCCGACGGTCGACTTGGCGTGATAGACGAGCAGGGTCCCGCCCTCGGCCTCGGTGAGCGTTACCTCGGCCGCGCCCTTGGCGAAGCCGGCGACGCCGCCCTTGCCCTCGCCGACGAGCGTGTATCCATTGGGCGGATCGAGGTTCTCGAGCGTGACGCCGCCGGTGAAGGTGGCGCGCACCGGGCCGACCTTGGCGTTCATCTTGCCTTCGAAGCGGTTGTCGCCGACGCGCTCCAGCGTCTCGACGCCGTCGATGCAGCGGGCGAGCACGGCCGGATCGTTCAGTGCATCCCACACCTTCTCGCGTGGGGCCGCGATCAGCGTTTCGCCCTTGAGCTCCATCGGCGCATCTCCCTTCCCATCGGGGAAGAATGCTCTAGCGGCTCCCGCGGCCACATGCCACCGCCGCCGCGTCCGCAGAGCGGCCAAAACAGAACGCTTTTGTTACTATTCATGGTTATGGTAGCGTCATCATTCGGGGGAAATGTAGAAAGTGCGTGGGGGATGTCCGAGCACGAGTTGCTGAGGCGTGACGGGGAAGACGGGACG
>JADCGM010000122.1 GCA_020249025.1 Alphaproteobacteria bacterium | reverse complement strand
TTGATGCCGCCCGGGAACTCGACCATCTCGCCCGCCTGGACGTTGTCGAGACCGTAGACGCGCGCGATGCCGTCGCCGACCGACAGCACCTGGCCGACCTCGGACACCTGCGCGTCCGAGCCGAAGTTGGCGATCTGCTCGCGGATGACCTGCGAGATTTCAGCAGCGCGGATGTCCATGTTCAACCTTTCATCGCCAGCGCGAGGCTATCGAGTTTCGTCTTGAGGCTGCCGTCGATCATGCGCGAACCGACGCGCACGACGAGACCGCCGAGAATGGAGGGGTCGACCCGCAGATCGACCGCGACGTCGCGGCCGAGCTTGTCCTTGAGCTTCGACTTCAGCGCCGTGACCTGCTTGGCCGACAGCGGGTGGGCCGAGGTGACCTCGGCGGTCGCCTCGCCGCGGTGGTGCGCCGCGAGCTTGCCGAAGTCGCGGATGACGTTGGGCAGCTGCCCCAGGCGGCGGTTCTTCGCCAGCACGCCGAGGAAGTTGCGCGTCGTCTTGTCGACCTTGAGCGAATCGGCGACCGCCAGAACGCTCTTCAGCGCCTCCTCACGGCCGACGAGCGGGCTCGCGATCAGCGCCGCGAGATCGGCCGATTCGGCTAGCGCCGCCCTCAGCTTGTCGAGGCTCGCGCCGACCTTGTCGATCGACTTGCCGTCGCGCGCCAGTTCGAACAGCGCCGTGGCGTAGCGGCCTGCAAGGCCTGTGACGATTCCGCCTGAAATTTCCAAGGCTCAGCCCACCGTTCCGGGTTCGGAAAAACGCCCGAAATCCGACGCGCAAAAAGGGCCGGCCCCACGGGCGTGCGCCGCCTAGCACGGGGGGTTTCATGTTGCAAGGCAGCAAGGACGGCCGCAGCCCCCTTCCCTGCCCTGCGGCCCATGGGTCGTTACTTCTGCATCTCGTCGAGGAAGGCGAGGATGCGCTTGGCGTTGGCGCCGACGTCGCTCACGCCGACGCGCGAGGTCGAGCGCACGTCGACGCGCGATCCCGCGTCCTGCGGGCGGATGCGGACAACGACATCGTCCTTGAAGCCGAACCAGGCGGTGGTCGCGGTCGCCTCCAGCCGGCCCTGCTCGGGAACTGCGGCGACGACCTCCCAGCCCATCGCGCCGGCCGCCGTCAGCGCCTTCTGGAAGGCCTGGGCGGGCGGCACGTCGAGAACGAGCGTGCGCACCGCCGGATAGGCCTTGGTCTGGAGCGCGGCGATCTCGGCGCCCTTGTAGTCGACGGGGTTCGAATCCGCCCCGCGCGCCGGCAGCACGGCGACGAACTGCGGCGGGTCTTGCGTGTCGGTGGTGATGTCGTGGATCGGGGGCACGCCGCGCGCATTGACGAAGAAAAGCGCGAGGATGGCGAAGGCGCCGAGGCCCGCGATCGCGCCGGTGACCATCCGCCCGGCCGGCTTGCCGCGCCGCCGCGCCAGCAGCGCCCCGACAAGGCTGATCAGCCCCATCAGGCCGCCGACGAGCGCGGCGATCGCCATCAGCCCCAGCGCCACCTGAAAGCCGATCCCGACCCGGTTGAGCGGCCCCGCCAGAATGACGAGTGCGGCAGCGACGATGGCGATATTGGCGACCCAGCGCATGGCGATCCTCCCCTGATCCGCGGTCAGCTTAATGAACCCGGCGCGGCGTGCAACGCCCCTAGACCGCCGCCAGCGCCTGTTCGAAGTCGGCGAGCAGATCGTCGGGGTGTTCGACGCCGATCGAGATGCGCACGAGATTGTCGGTGATGCCGAGCTCCTGCTTGCGCGCCGCCGGCACCGAGAGATGGGTCATCCCGGCCGGATGCGAGGCGAGCGACTCGGTGCCGCCGAGACTGACCGCGAGCTTCACGAGCTTGAGATTGTCGAGGAAGCGGAATGCTTCGGCCTCGCCGCCCTTGAGATACAGCGAGAAGGTCGAGCCGCCGCCCGAGCAGTGGCGCGCATAGATGTCAGCCTGCCGCGAACCCGCTTCGAGGAAGCCGAGATAGCCGACGCGCTCGACCTTCGGGTGATCGCGCAGCATGGCGCAGACCTTGGCGGCGTTCTCGCCGGCGCGGCTCATGCGCAGTTCGAGCGTTTCGAGGCTGCGCAGGATGAGCCAGGCGGTGTGCGGATCGGTGATCGTGCCGATGGTGTTGCGCATCGAGCGGATCGGGTTGATCGCCGCCTTGGTGCCGAGCACCGCGCCCGCCACGAGATCGCTGTGGCCACCGACATACTTCGTCAGCGAGTAGACGACGAGGTCGGCGCCGTGATCGAGCGGGCGCTGCCAGAGCGGGCCGAGGAAGGTGTTGTCGATGGCGATGGGCGGGACATGGTCGCCGCTCGCCAGAACCGCATCGCGGGCGGCGCGAACCGCCTCGATGTCGACGAGCGCATTGGTCGGGTTCGCCGGGCTTTCGAGATAGACGGCGGCGACGCGGCCCTTCGCCTTGGCGGCCGCCATCACCGCCTCGATCTCGGCGCGGCTGGCGCCGGCCGGGAAGTCCATCCACGTCACCCCGAACTTGCCGAGGATGCGGCCGATGAGCGTTTCGGTGGCGGCATAGAGCGGCGCGGAATGGACGATGACGTCGCCCGGCTGGACGAGCGCAAGGAACAGCGTCGCAATCGCCGACATGCCCGACGAAAACACGAGCGCATCCTCCGCCCCGTCCCAGAGCGCCAGACGGTCCTCGAGGATCTCCTGATCCGGACCGTTGAAGCGCGAATAGACAAGGCCCTCCGCCCCACCCGGGCGGACGCCGGTGATGCCCTCGAAGAAGCGCTTGCCGTGCGCCGCGCTCTCGAACACGAAGGTCGAGGTCAGGAAGATCGGCGCCTTCAGCGAGCCTTCCGACAGCACGGGGTCATAGCCGTAGCCCATCATCAGCGTCGAAGGATGCAGCGCGCGGTTGCCGATGGTCGTCGATTGATGGGCCATGCGGCGGCCGGGAACGCCGGGCAGGCCGGCTTCGTCGGGGGTTTTGGTCATGTTTGGCTCGCTGTTATGTGGGGGCGCGGCGCGCCCGATGGCTCTGCTTAGCCGAACGCCCGAAGCGCGCGAAGGGGCGCGCCCCGCGGCCTGCGCGGAGCGCCCGATACGCCAAGGCGGATCGCCGGGCGCCTGTGGCCCGGCGCGGGGTCAGCCGCGCAGCGCCGCGCCGGTCTTGGCCGCGGCGGCGACGATCTTCGCCGACAGCGCCTCGATCTCGGCGTCGGTGTAGCTGCGCTCGACCGGCTGGAGCGTGACGCTGACCGCCAGCGAGCGGCGGCCGTCCTCCAGCGTGAAGCTGTCGAACAGCCCGGCGTCGACGATCGCCGCCTTGTCCGCGCCGCGCACCGCACGCAGCAGGCCTTCCGCGCTGGCGTCGGCGGCGACGACGAAGGCGAAGTCGCGGGTCACCGGCTGCAGCGCCGGCGGCGCATAGGCCGGGCGCTGGCGCTTGACCGAGCGGGCGCCGGGCAGCGAGTCGAGGAAGATCTCCGCGACCGCCGCGCCGCCGCGCAGATCGAGCGCCTTCGCCACGCGCGGATGCAGCTCGCCGAACTCGGCCAGCACCTGCTTGGGGCCGAGGCACAGCCGCCCCGAGCGCCCCGGATGGAGCCAGGGCGAACCGCCCGCCATCGTCATCAGCCGCTCGA
>JADCGM010000121.1 GCA_020249025.1 Alphaproteobacteria bacterium | reverse complement strand
CGCCTTCGCCTTCTCGGCGTGCATCTGCGCGACGTCGATCGTGACCTCGCCGAAGCCGATGCCGAACTTGGCGAGATGGCCGCCAGCCGCCTCCTCGTAGAGCTCGGTCGCATGCAGCAGCGCCTTCGACGGAATGCAGCCGACGTTGAGGCAGGTGCCGCCCAGCGTCTCGCGCTTCTCGACGCAGGCGGTCTTCAGCCCCAGCTGCGCCGCGCGGATCGCCGCCACATAGCCGCCCGGCCCGCCGCCGATGACGACGACGTCGAAGTCGAATTCAGCCACGCATCAGTCCTTACATGTCCAGGAGGAGCCGCGCCGGATCCTCGATCGCTTCCTTCACCCGCACGAGGAAGGTCACCGCCTCGCGGCCGTCGATGAGGCGGTGGTCGTAGCTCAGCGCCAGATACATCATCGGGCGGATGACGATCTCGCCGTTCCTGACGACCGGCCGGTCCTCGATGCGGTGCATGCCGAGCACGCCCGACTGCGGCGGGTTGAGGATCGGCGTCGACATCAGCGAGCCGAACACGCCGCCGTTCGAGATGGTGAAGGTGCCGCCCTGCATCTCCTCGAGCTTCAGCTGCCCATCGCGGGCGCGGCGGCCGAAATCGGCGATCGCCTTCTCGACATCGGCGAATCCGCGCTTGTCGGCGTCGCGCAGGATCGGAACGACGAGCCCGCCCGGCGAGGACACCGCGACGCCGATGTCGGCATAGTCGCGGTAGACGATCTCGTCGCCCTCGATCGAGGCGTTGACCGCCGGCACCTCGCGAAGCGCCATGGTGCAGGCCTTCACGAAGAAGCTCATGAAGCCGAGGCGGACGCCGTGCTTCTTCTCGAACAGGTCGCGGTACTTGTCGCGTGCGGCGATCAGCGCCGACATGTCGACGTCGTTGAACGTCGTGAGCATCGCCGCGGTGTTCTGCGCCTCCTTCAGCCGGCGCGCGATGGTCTGGCGCAGGCGCGTCATCCGCACCCGCTCCTCGCGGCGCTCGCCAGCGGGCGCGGCCGGGGCGGCGGCGGGAGCCGAAGGCGCGGCGGCCGGCGTCAGCAGGCGCGCGGTGCCGTTGTCGATGGCGGTGAGCACGTCAGCCTTGGTCAGGCGGCCGTCCTTGCCCGAAGCCGCGATCGACTTCGGATCGAGGTTGTAGTCGCCGAGGAGGCGGCGCACCGCGGGCGAAATCGCCTCATAATCGGGCGTCGCCGACGGCGCGGCGGCGGGAGCCGGCGCGGCAGCGGCGGGGGCGGGTGCGGAGGCGGCGGGTGCGGGCGCTGCCACGGGCGCGGGAGCGGCGGGCGCAGGCGCAGGCGCGGCCACCCCCGCCTCGATGCGGGCGACGACTGAACCCACCGCGACGGTGTCGCCGACGGCGGCAAGCTGCTCGCCCATGACGCCGTCGACCGGGCTCGGCACCTCGACCGCGACCTTGTCGGTCTCGAGGCTGACGATCGGCTCGTCGGCCTTCACCGGGTCGCCCGGGGCCTTCAGCCACTGGCCGACGCTGGCCTCGGTGATCGATTCGCCGAGCGGCGGGATGGTGACGTCGGTTGCCATGTCCTGTCCTGGTCCTCTGAAATCTGTCGCTGCGCCCGAGATCAGTGCGCCTTGAAGCCCTTACGGATCGCCGCCTTCACCTCGGTGCCGGTGGCGCCGAAGGCTTCGGCGATGAGCTTGGCCTGCTCGGCGTTATGACGGCGGGCGAGGCCCGTCGCGGTGGCCGCTGCCGCGGCGCGTCCCGCGTATATTGGCCGCTGCGGCGCGACGCCCGCCTCGGCGAGCGCGCCCTCGATGAACGGCTCGATGAAGCTCCATGCGCCGGCGTTCTTCGGCTCTTCCTGCGCCCAGACGACCGTCTTCAGCTTCGTCATCCGCTTGAGGCGGACGACGAGCGGGTCGTGCGGGAACGGGTAGAGCTGTTCGAGGCGGACGATGGTCGTCGTCGTGTCGCCGATCTTCTCGCGGTGTTCGGCGAGGTCGTAATAGACCTTGCCGGTGCAGAGGATCAGCCGCTCGACCTTCTCGTCGGCGGGGGCGACGGGGTCGCTCAGGATCCGCTTGAAGTGGCTGCCGACGCCGAACTCGTCGATCGTCGAGACCGCCGACTTGTGCCGCAGCAGCGACTTCGGCGTCATGATGACGAGCGGCTTGCGGAACGGCCGCAGCATCTGGCGGCGGAGGATGTGGTAGTAGTTCGCCGGCGTCGTGCAGTTGGCGACCTGCATGTTGTCCTCGGCGCAGAGCTGGAGATAGCGCTCCAGACGCGCCGACGAATGCTCCGGCCCCTGCCCTTCGTAACCGTGCGGCAGCAGCATCACGAGGCCGTTGGCGCGCAGCCACTTGACCTCTCCGCTCGCGATGAACTGGTCGATCATCACCTGCGCGCCGTTGGCGAAGTCGCCGAACTGCGCTTCCCACATGACGAGAGTACGCGGCTCCGACAGCGCATAGCCATATTCGAAGCCGAGCACGCCGAACTCCGACAGCGGGCTGTCGAGAACCTCGATGTTGGGGGCGATGGTCTTGAGCGCCAGGTGCTTGGCGCCCGTCGCCTGATCGGTCCAGATCGCGTGGCGCTGGCTGAAGGTGCCGCGGCCGACGTCCTGACCCGACAGGCGGATGCCATAGCCTTCCTGGAGCAGCGTGCCGAAGGCGAGCGCCTCGGCCGTCGCCCAGTCGATGCCCTCGCCGGTGCGGATCGCCTCGGCGCGCGCATCGACGACGCGCTGCAGCGTCTTGTGGATGGAAAAGCCCTCGGGAACCGTCGTGATCGCCTTGGCGACCTCGGCGATGGCCTCGGGCGTGACGCCGGTGTCGATGCCGCGGCGCGCGGTCACCGGATCGGTCGGGCGGAACAGGCCGGACCAGCGGCCCTCGAACCATTCGGCCTTGTTGGGCTTGTGCGAGCCGGCGGCGTCGAAATCGCCGTCCAGACGCTCGACGAACTGCTTCGTCGGCTCTGCGATCCACGCGTCGTCGATGACGCCCGCCGCCTTCAGCCGCTCGCCATAGAGCTTGCTGACCGGCGGATGCTGGCGGATCTTCGCGTACATCAACGGCTGGGTGAAGGACGGTTCGTCGCCCTCATTGTGGCCGAAGCGGCGATAGCACCACATGTCGATGACGACGTCGCGCTTGAAGGTCTGGCGGAACTCGACCGCCAGCTTGGTCACGAAGGTGACCGCCTCGGGATCGTCGCCGTTCACATGGAAGATCGGCGCCTGCACCATCTTCGCCATGTCCGACGGATAGGGCGAGGAACGCGCGAACTGCGGCGAGGTCGTGAAGCCGACCTGGTTGTTCACGACGAAATGGATGCAGCCGCCGGTGTTGTAGCCGCGGATTCCGGAGAAGCCGAAGCATTCGGCGACGATGCCCTGCCCCGCGAACGCCGCGTCGCCGTGCATCAGGACCGGCATGACCTCGACCCGGCTGGTGTCGCCGCGCGCCGTCTGCGAGGCGCGGACCTTGCCGAGAACCACCGGATCGACCGCCTCGAGGTGCGAGGGGTTCGGGGTCAGCGACAGGTGGACCGAAATGCCGTCGAAGGCGCGGTCTGTGCTGGTCCCGAGGTGATACTTCACGTCGCCCGAGCCGCCGACGTCGTCGGGCGCGTTGGAGCCGCCGGCGAACTCATGGAAGATCTGGCGGAACGGCTTGGCCATCACATTGGCAAGCACGTTGAGGCGGCCGCGGTGCGGCATGCCGATGACGATCTCGCGGACGCCGAACTGCCCGCCGTATTTGATGACGCTTTCGAGCGCCGGGATCAGGCTCTCGCCGCCGTCGAGGCCGAAGCGCTTGGTCCCGACATACTTCTTGGCGAGATAGCCCTCGAACTGCTCGGCCTCGATGACCTTGTTGAGGATCGCCTTGCGGCCGAGGTCGGTGAAATGGATTTCCTTGTCGCGGCCTTCGATCCGCTCCTGGATGAAGCGGCGCTCCTCGACGTCGTTGATGTGCATGTACTCGACGCCGACGTTGCCGCAGTAGTTGCGGCGCAGGATGTCGACGAGCTCGCGCACCGTCGCCTGCTCCAGCCCGAGCGCACCGCCGAGATAGACCGGGCGGTCGAGGTCGGCGCCGGTGAAGCCGTGGAATTCGGGCGTCAGGTCGGCGGGCAGCTCGTCGCGCTTCTCGAGGCCGAGCGGATCGAGCTTCGCCGCGAGGTGGCCGCGCACACGGTAGGTGCGCACCAGCATCATCGCGCGGATCGAGTCGGTGGCGGCGCGCTGGATGTCGGCGGTCGAGACGGCCGCGGCGGCCGGGGCGGCCTCGCCCTTGGCCTTCTTGTCGGCCTTGGGCTCCAGCTGCATCTGAAGCGGATCGAGCGCTGCGGTCAGGCTGTCGGTCGGGGTCAGCGGCCAGTTCGGCCGCGCCCAGGATGGGCCGAGCTGCACGGTGCGCTCAAGTCCCTCGAAATAGCGCTGCCAAGAGGAATCCACGCTCGCCGGCGTCTCCAGCCACCGCTGGTACAGCGCCTCGATGAACGAGGGCCCGACGCCCTCCAGCGCCTGCGGAAGCTCGCCTTCGATACCCATGGTTCAATCCTTAACGTCGCACGCGGCGCTCACATAAACATTGGCGGCGGCGAAGTCACCCAAGATGGCGTTAAGAGCCGCTAGGTGGACAGGCCGCGCGATCTGCGGCGAGCCCCCCACCCTTACCCTCCCCCGGTTCGGGGGCGGGGGACAGCTGCGCTGCGCCGGGTCCAACGAAGTCGAACTAAACCCAACGCTTGCGTCCCCCGCCCCCGAACCGGGGGAGGGTAAGGGTGGGGGTGGTCCCGGCCTCCCGCCTACCCCTTTAGCACCTCGACGAGCGTCGTCCCGAGCGTGCTCGGGCTGTCGGCCACCACGATGCCGGCGCTGCGCATCGCGTCGATCTTGTCCTCGGCGCCGCCCTTGCCGCCCGAGACGATCGCGCCGGCGTGGCCCATCCGCCGGCCCGGAGGCGCGGTGCGGCCGGCGATGAAGCCGACCATCGGCTTCTTCCGGCCCTTCTTCGCCTCGTCCTTGAGGAACTGCGCGGCGTCCTCCTCGGCCGAGCCGCCGATCTCGCCGATCATGATGATCGACTTGGTCGCGTCGTCGGCGAGGAACATCTCCAGCATGTCGATGAAGTTGGTCCCGTTGACCGGATCGCCGCCGATCCCGACCGCGGTGGTCTGGCCGAGGCCCGCCTGCGTGGTCTGGAACACCGCCTCATAGGTGAGCGTGCCGGAGCGCGAGACGACGCCGACCGAGCCCTTCGAGAAGATGTTGCCCGGCATGATGCCGATGCGGCACTCGTTCGGGGTCAGCACGCCCGGGCAGTTCGGCCCGATCAGCCGCGACTTCGAACCGGCGAGCGCGCGCTTCACCGGGATCATGTCGAGCACCGGGATGCCTTCGGTGATGCAGACGATGAGCGGGATCTCCGCATCGATCGCCTCGAGGATCGCGTCGGCGGCGCCGGGCGGCGGCACGTAGATGACGCTGGCGTCGGCGCCGGTCGCATCACGCGCTTCGGCGACGGTGTTGAACACCGGCAGGCCGAGGTGCGTCGAGCCGCCCTTCCCCGGCGCGGTGCCGCCGACCATCTGCGTGCCATAAGCGATCGACTGTTCGGCGTGGAAGGTGCCGGTCTTGCCGGTGAAGCCCTGCGTGATGACGCGGGTGTTCTTGTTGACGAGGATCGACATCGCT
>JADCGM010000120.1 GCA_020249025.1 Alphaproteobacteria bacterium | reverse complement strand
TGTGGAGCGCGGACCGGTCGACGAGCACGAGGCCGCGGCGTGCGGGGCTCGTCGGATTATATTGCTTCAATGCCATGTCGAGTCCTGCCCGCTCAGATGCCGGTGGTCACGTCGATCGACGAGCCTTCGGCGAGCGTGACGATCGCCTTCTTCTCGTCCGAGCGCATGTAGGGCTTGCCCCGCCAGCGCTTCGTCTTGCCCTTGGAGACGATGGTGTTCACCGCCGTCACCTTGACGCCGAAGAGCGCCTCGACCGCCGCCTTGATCTGCGGCTTGGTCGACTCGCCGGCCACCTTGAAGACGACCTGGTTGTGCTCGGAGAGCAGCGTCGACTTCTCGGTGATGTGCGGGGTGCGCACCACGTCGTAATGCTTGAGGTCCACGGCCCCGGCCGCGGCCTTCTTGGGCGCCTTAGCCATTGAGCCGGGCCTCCAGCTTCTCGACGGCCGAGCGCGTCAGCACCAGCGTGTCGTGGTTGAGGATGTCATAAACGTTGGCGCCGATGACCGGCAGCACGTCGATCTTGTGGAGGTTCGCGCAGGCGAGCTTGAAGTTCGCATCCACGCCCTCACCGTCGACGAACAGGCCGTTGGCGATGCCGAGCTTGGCGAGACGCTCCTTGAGCGACTTCGTCTTGGCCTCGCCGAGCGTCAGGTTCTCGACGACGAGGAGCTTGCCCTCCTTCGCCTTCACCGACAGCGCGGTCTTGAGGCCGAGCGCACGCACCTTCTTGTTGAGCGACTGCTCGAAGCTGCGGGCGCGCGGACCGTGCGCCTTACCACCGCCGATGAACTGCGGCGCGGCGCGGTTGCCGTGACGGGCCGTGCCGCCGCCCTTCTGGCGGCCGAACTTCTTGCCGGTGCGCGCGACTTCCGAGCGCTCCTTGGAGGCGCGGGCGTAGGCGCGGCGGTTGGCGAGCTGCCAGTTGACGACGCGGAACAGGATGTCCGGGCGCGCCTCGAGGCCGAAGATCGCCTCGTTGAGCTCGATCGACCCGGCCTTGCCGGCGTCGAGGGTCTTCACATCGACCTTCATGGCTTAACCTTCCTGGCCTTCGGTGGCCTCGGGCGCAGCCTCGACGGGCGCCTCGGTGGCCGGAGCGGCGGCGGCGGTGACGACGGCGGCCGGGTACGGAACGCCCTGCGGACGCGCCACCTTGACGGAGTCGCGAACGAGCAGCCAGGCACCCTTGTGGCCGGGGACCGAACCCTTGACGAAGATCAGCCCGCGGCCCGCGTCGGTCGAGACGACCTCGAGGTTCTGCTACGTGCGCTGACGGTCGCCCATGTGGCCGGCCATCTTCTTGTTCTTGAAGACCTTGCCCGGATCCTGACGCTGACCGGTCGAACCGTGCGAGCGGTGCGAGACCGACACGCCGTGCGTGGCGCGCAGACCGCCGAAGCCCCAGCGCTTCATGGCGCCCGCAAAGCCCTTGCCCTGCGTCTGGCCGGTCACGTCGACCATCTGGCCGGCGATGAAGTGGTCGGCCGACAGGGTCGCGCCGACATCGACGAGCGCGTCGTCTGCCACGCGGAACTCCGCGAGCTGCGCCTTGGGCTCAACCTGCGCCTTGCCGAAGTGGCCGCGCTCGGGCTTGGTGAGATTCTTCGCCTTGGCAGTCCCGGCGCCGACCTGCAGAGCGACGTAGCCGTCGCTGTCGAGGGTCTTCTGCGCCACGACCTGGCAGTTCTCCAGCGACAGGACGGTCACGGGCACGTGGCGCCCATCGTCCTGAAACAGCCGGGTCATGCCGACCTTCTTGGCGATCACGCCTGTGCGCATGATCGGGTTCCTTTCATCAGAGGCCCCCGGCCATCCGGGGGCGTGAGTTGTTTGCGACCCCTGTTCGCTTCCGCTGGTCATCCTGCCTTTGCAGGATCGCAAGTCGGAAAGCCGCCCCGGGTCGGGAAGGGCGCGCTATACACAGTTACACTCGGGTGCGCCAGCACTTCCTGAGCCGTCTCAGGAAATTCTCGCGCGGTCCGAAAAATCAGCCCTGGAGCTTGATCTCGACGTCGACGCCGGCGGCCAGATCGAGCTTCATCAGCGCGTCCACGGTCTGCGGGGTCGGCTGGATGATGTCGAGCAGGCGCTTGTAGGTGCGCACCTCGAACTGCTCGCGCGACTTCTTGTCGACGTGCGGCGAGCGGTTGACGGTGAACTTCTCGATGCGCGTCGGCATCGGGATGGGCCCGCGCACATGCGCGCCGGTGCGCTTCGCCGTGTCCGCGATCTCGCCGGTCGCCTGTCGAGGACGCGGTGGTCGAAGGCCTTGAGCCGGATGCGGATGTTCTGCGTTTCCATCGGATACCCGTTTCGTCTCTAACAAATGCGAAGCCGCCCGGCCCGGGTTTTGAACCCCGGGCCGGGCGGCCCTACGCCTTACTTCTTGATGTCGGCGACGCGGCCCGAACCGACGGTGCGGCCGCCCTCGCGGATCGCGAAGCGGAGACCCTGGTCCATGGCGATCGGCGCGATCAGCTTCACGACGAGCGTGATGTTGTCGCCCGGCATGACCATCTCGGTGCCGGCCGGCAGCTCGACGGTGCCCGTCACGTCGGTCGTGCGGAAGTAGAACTGCGGACGATAGTTGGCGAAGAACGGCGTGTGACGGCCGCCCTCGTCCTTCGTCAGCACGTACACGGCCGCCGAGAAGTCGGTGTGCGGGGTGATCGAGCCCGGCTTGGCCAGAACCTGGCCGCGCTCGACGTCCTCACGGCCGACGCCGCGGAGCAGCGCGCCGATGTTGTCGCCGGCCTGGCCCGAGTCGAGCAGCTTGCGGAACATCTCGACGCCGGTGACGACGGTCTTGCGGGTGTCGGTGATGCCGACGATCTCGACTTCGTCACCAACCTTCACGATGCCGGTCTCGACGCGGCCGGTCACGACGGTGCCGCGACCCGAGATCGAGAACACGTCCTCGATCGGCATCAGGAACGGCTTGTCGAGCGGACGCTCCGGCTGCGGGATGTACTCGTCGACCGACTGCATCAGCTTCAGGATGGCGTCACGGCCGATCTCCGGACGCTTGTCCTCGAGAGCCATGAGGGCCGAACCCTTGGTGATGGGAATGTCGTCGCCCGGGAACTCGTACTTCGACAGGAGCTCGCGGATCTCCAGCTCGACGAGCTCGAGGATCTCCTCGTCGTCGACCTGATCGACCTTGTTCATGAACACGACCATCGCCGGCACGCCGACCTGA
>JADCGM010000012.1 GCA_020249025.1 Alphaproteobacteria bacterium | reverse complement strand
TGCGCCAGGCGCTGCGCGTCGCCAACGCCAACGGCTGGGCGTGGCAGCTCCACCAGAAGGTCGGCGAGGACACCGGCTTCGAGAGCGAGGGCTTCGACCTCGTCGCCAGCTACATCATCTTCCACGAAATGCCGGCCGCGGCGATCACCGCGAGCATCCGCGAGGCCTATCGCCTGCTGAAGCCCGGCGGTCAGATGCTGATGTCCGACGTCACGCCGTTCGCCGAGCAGGACAAGCTGTCGGTCTGGCGCGCCGACTGGCTCGCGATCCATGGCGGCGAACCCTATTGGCGCGAGGCCGCCGGTCTCGACGGCGCCGCGGTCGCGCGCGAGGCGGGCTTCGTCGACGTCCAGTATCGCGGAATCGACGGCGCGCCCTATCCCTGGATCCTGATGGGAACCAAGCCCCATGCCTGACACCCTCAGCCCCGCCGCCGCGATGTCGCAGACGCTCGACACCGGGCGGATGCTCAAGCCCGACCAGCTCGACGACCTGGGGCGCGCGCTGCTCGTCCTCACCCGGGAGCTCTGGGTGGTGAAGGACCGCCAGCGCATCCTCGAAGCCGTCCTCGACGCCCACGGCATCGACGCCTCCAAGGCCGTCCGCGACCACCAGCCCGACGCCGCGCTGTCCGCCGAGCTGGAGGCCGAGCGCATCCGCTTCACCAAAGCCGTCATCGAAGCCCTCGCCCCGACGGGGTGAGTGTCTCCCCTCCCTCCAGGGAGGGAAGGCTACTTCTCCTTCATCACCCACACCCCGTCCCACTCGCCTTCCGGCGGGTGGGCGGCGAGGTAGCCGCAGCGGTCGATATAGGTCTGCGACAGCGCATCGGCGGGGTTCAGCTTCAGGCATTGCTCGAACGCCTTCACCGCCTTGTCCCACTGCGTCGCCCGATAGGCGAGGATGCCGTCGTTGAAGGCGTTCACGACGTCGCCGACGTTGGGGAAGCTTTCGGGCGAGTGATAGTCGAGCACCTCGAACACCCGCACCGGCTCGGTCTTGCCCTTGACAACGACAAGGTCGATGTCGCGCGTCCGGTAGGTGCCCTTGAGCTGCCGCACCGTCGACTCGCTGACGAGGATGCGCGCCGAATAGGCCTTGCACGCCGACTCCAGCCGCGAGGCGAGGTTCACGCCGTCGCCGATCACCGTATAATCCATCCGCCGCGGCGAGCCGATGTTGCCCGAGACGACAGTGTCGGTGTTGAGGCCGACGCCCATGTCGACGGTCTTCAGCCCCTTGGCCCGCCGGTCGGCGTTCCACTCCCACAGCTCGCGGATCATCGTGATCGCGGTGCGGACCGCACGGTCGGGATCGTCGTCATGCGCCACCGGCAGCCCGAAGCAGGCCATGATCGCATCGCCGATGAACTTGTCGAGCATCCCGCCCTCGCGGGTGATGCACTCGACCATCAGCGAGAAATACTCGTTGAGGAACGACACCGTCCCCTGCGCGCCATATTCCTCGGTGATCGTCGTGAAGCCACGGACGTCGGTGAACATGATCGTCGCCTCGGCGTTGACGCCGCCGAGCAGATCGAGCCCGTCGCCCTCCAGCATCTGCGCCGCGATCTGCGGGTCCATGTAGCGCGACATCGTCGACTTCATGCGCTTTTCCGAGCTGATGTCCTCGAACATCAGCATCGAACCAAGCTCCTTGTCGCCCTCCTCCGACACCAGCGGCATCAGCGTCAGATTGAGCGACTTCGTCACCCCCTGAAGGCTCACGGCCGCATCGGGGAAGATCTCGGTCTCGCGGCTGTCCTTCACGCCCTGGATGCGCTCGGCGATCCAGTCGCTGTCGTCGTCGAGCAGGTCGATGAGCGTGTGGCCGATGACTTCGGGCCCGCTCTTCTCCCAGATCCTGAGGCCGGCCTGGTTGCAGGTGACGATCTTGCCCGCCGGATCGAGCGTGATCACCCCGTTCGACATCGAGGCGAGCATCGCGTCGTTGTAGTTCTTCATCCGGCGCACGTCGTCGAACAGCTTCGAATTCTCGAGCGCGATGGCGATCTGCGCGGTGAAGGCCTTCAGCCGCTGCTCGTCCTCGTCTGTGAAGACGCCGCCCTTCTTGTTGATGACCTGCGTGACCCCGATGACCTTGTTGTCCTTGTTCGAGATCGGGACGCACAGGATCGAGCGGGTGAAGAAGCCGGTCTGCCGGTCGAAGCCCGGATTGAAGCGCAGGTCGGCATAGGCATAGGGGATGTTCATGCTCTGCGCCTGCGTGAACACCACGCCGGCGATGCCCATGTGATTGGGGAAGCGGATCTCGCTGATCTCGCCGCCCGCCGCCACACGCGAAAACAGTGTGTTCGTCGCCGGATCGTTGAGGAAGATCGTCGCGCGCTCGGCCCCCAGCATCTTCGTCGTCTCGGCGACGACGCGCTGGAGCAGCTTCGACAGGTCGAACTCCGAATTGATCTCCGAGACCAGTTCGAGGAACGCCATCTCCTTCACGCGGATGCGTTCGATCTGCTCGACATATTGCAGGCTCTGGAGCGCGATCGCCGCCTGGCTCGTCATCTCCGACAGCAGTTCGAGATCGTCGTCGGTGAAGCCGCCGTCGCGCTTGTTGAGGCTCTGCATCACCCCGATGATCTCGCCCGCCATCGTCCGGACGGGAACGCACATCACGCTTTCGGTGCGATAGCCGGTGCGTTCGTCGACCGAGGCGTTGAAGCGCGGATCGGAATAGGGGTCGTCGCTGACGATGGCTTCGCCCGACTGGAAGGCCGCGCCCGCCAGACCCGAGGAATTGAGGATGCGGATCTCGCGCGACAGCCCGCCCTGCGCCACCCGCGAATAAAGCTCGCCGGTCGTGGGATCGTTGAGGAACAGCGTGCCGCGGTCGCAATCGAGCTCGCGCGTCGTCAGATCGACGAGCACCGACAGCACGCCGTCCAGCGTCTGCGTCGCCGCGCACCGGCGCGACACCTCCAGCAGCACCTGCGCGCGCCGCAGCTTCAGGTCCTTGGCGACGCGCCGCTTGCGCGCCGGGCTCAGCATCGCGGTCATGCCGCCGACTCCAGCTGCAGCCGCATCGCCTGCACATGCTGGACGAGCGTCTCGCGGTCGCGGGCATGCGCGGCCGACAGCTCGTCGATGGCGCGCTCCTTCGCCGCGCGCTCGGCCTCCAGCTCGGACCGCAGCGCGTTGACGG
>JADCGM010000119.1 GCA_020249025.1 Alphaproteobacteria bacterium | reverse complement strand
GGGTGCACAGGCGATCGAGGAAGAAGCGATCGTGGCTGATGACCACGGCGCAGCCCGCGAACGTCTCCAGCGCCTCTTCGAGCGCGCGCAGCGTCTCGACGTCGAGGTCGTTGGTCGGCTCGTCGAGGAGGAGGACGTTGCCGCCTTCGGCCAGCATCTTCGCCATGTGGACCCGGTTGCGCTCACCGCCCGAGAGCAGGCCGACCTTCTTCTGCTGGTCGCCGCCCTTGAAGTTGAACGCGCCGACATAGGCGCGCGACGACACCTCGTGCTTGCCGAAGTAGAAGCGCTCGTTGCCGCCCGAGATTTCCTCCCAGACGTTCTTGTTCGGATCGAGCGCATCGCGCGACTGGTCGACGTAGCCGAGCTTCACCGTCTCGCCGATCTTGATCTCGCCCGAGTCCGGCTTCTCGACGCCGGTGATGAGCTTGAACAAGGTCGTCTTGCCGGCGCCGTTCGGGCCGATGACGCCGACGATGCCACCCGGCGGCAGCGTGAACGACAAATTCTCGAACAGCAGCTTGTCGCCGAAGCTCTTGGTCAGGCCCTTGGCCTCGATGACAGTCCCGCCGAGGCGCGGCGGCACCTGGATAAGGATCTGCGCCGAATCCGGGCGGCGGTCGTTCTGCGACTCGACCAGCTCGTCGAACGCCTTGATGCGGGCCTTGGACTTCGACTGGCGGGCCTTCGGCGACTGCCGGATCCACTCGAGCTCGCGCGCCATCGCCTTCTGCTTGGCGTCGCTCTCCGAA
Source organism: Alphaproteobacteria bacterium (assembly GCA_020249025.1). Classification (GTDB taxonomy): domain Bacteria; phylum Pseudomonadota; class Alphaproteobacteria; order Sphingomonadales; family Sphingomonadaceae; genus JADCGM01. The sequence goes on along the minus strand of JADCGM010000119.1, from coordinate 11,743 downwards.
TTCTCCTGCTCGACGCGCTTGGCCTTCGCCTCCAGCCACTTGGAGTAATTGCCCTCAAAGGGGATGCCGCGGCCGCGGTCGAGTTCGAGCACCCAGCCGACGACATTGTCGAGGAAGTAGCGGTCATGGGTGACGAGGATGACGTTGCCCTTGTAGTCGACGAGATGCTTTTCGAGCCACGCCACCGACTCCGCGTCGAGGTGGTTGGTCGGCTCGTCGAGGAGCAGGATATCGGGCTTTTCGAGCAGCAGGCGACAGAGCGCGATGCGGCGCTTCTCACCGCCCGACAGGTTGGTCACCGCCCAGTCGCCCGGCGGGCAGCGCAGCGCGTCCATGGCGAGTTCGAGCTGGTTGTCGAGCGTCCAGCCGTCGACCGCGTCGATCTTCTCCTGAAGCTCGCCCATCTCCGCCATCAGCGCGTCGAAGTCGGTGTCGTCCTTCGGATCGCCCATCTCGGCCGAAATCGCGTTGAAGCGGTCGATCATGTCCGCGACCTCGCGGACGCCGTCCATGACGTTCTCCCGCACCGTCTTGTTCGGATCGAGCTGCGGCTCCTGCGGCAGATAGCCGACGCGCACGCCCTCGGCGGCCCAGGCCTCGCCGACGAACTCCTTGTCGATGCCCGCCATGATCTTCATGAGCGTCGACTTGCCGGCCCCGTTGACGCCGATGATCGCGATCTTGGTTCCGGGCAGGAACTGCAGGTGGATGTTGTTGAACACCGGCTTCGGCGCGCCGGGGAAGGTCTTGGTCAGACCCTTCATCACAAAGGAATACTGATAGCCGGCCATAGGAAGCTCCGCCTGGTGCGCTGACTGTCTGGAAGATCGGCGCGGCGTTTAGCGGACGGGCGCGCTCTTGTCCAACGACGCCGCGACCATCCGCGCCACCTCGGCGGCGACCGCGGGGTTGGTGGCGCGGTAGGCATCGAGCGCATCGCGGTCGGCCTCGTCCATTGCGGCCGCCGTCGCGGGCGTCAGCCGCCGCGCCTGCGCATCGGGCGCACCGGCGATCGTCGCGATCATCCGGTCGCCGAGCGACGCCTTGAAATGCCCGCCCTCCCAATACCAGCGCATGTGGGTCGCGGTGTCGCCGGGCGGCGGTACGGCTTCCGACGTCAGCGGCGTGATCGCGGTGAAATCCCAGACCGGCACGCCCGCGCGCGCCGCCGCCGTCGCCAGCCGCGCCCGCCAGTCCTCGAACGCTGGGGTCATCCCGAGTTCGTCGAACAGCAGCCGCACCTCGGCATGATAGGGGTAGGTGACAAGGATGAGCTCGACACCGCGCCGCCGGCACTCCGCCGCCAGACGGTCGAGCGAGGCCCAGGCGTCGCTGCCCCCCGGCCCCGGCCACGCGACCGCCTTCGGCCACGTCGCCCAGCGCGCCGCATTCTCGCGCAGCCGCTGCCCGAACAGCGCCGCATGGCCCTCGGCGGCGACGATGTCATTGTATTCGGCGAGCGAATTGAAGCCCTGGCGGGTGATGTTCTGCGGGTTGCGGCTATGCTGCTCGGGGATCGCGGCGAGCGAGCGCCCCAGCGCATCGAGCGAGATCAGCAGCTCGGCGAGTTCGCGCGGATTGCCGATGGTCTCAGGCCGGCGCGGCGATGGCCGCCACCGCGCCCACGCCTCCTCCGACACCCGGTAATCGATGACATCGACCCCGAGCACGACCCGCTTGGCGCCCGTGGTGTCGAGCGCGTGCAGGACCGCATCGACCGTCTGGTGCTGATAGGCCCCGGGCAGGCCGAGGTTGTAGACCGGCCGCCAGTCGCGCGGCCACGCCCGCGATCCCGGATCGATACCGACGTCGACGCGCGAATTGCCCGCGACGATGGTGAGCGGCTGCAGCCGCTCGGCCTGCCGCAGCTTCACCGAGCGCAGATGTTCCGCCGAGGCCGGCTTGACCGCGTTGAGCCCGGGGACGATCGGCCCGCCCCAATAGCCGGCGGGGTCCATCAGCCGGGTGAAGCCGGCAACCGCCAGCAGCAGCGCGACGAAGGCGAGGGCGAAGGTGGTGAGGTAGCGGGTCACGGCGTCAGAACTGGAAATAGAGGAATTCGGAGACCTGGGTCAGCGCCAGGGTCCCGCCGACGGCCACCGCCGCCGTCGCCAGCGCCCAGCCGCGGGTCGGGGCCCACAGCAGCCGCCGGGCCGGCGCGATCTCGTCGAGGTCGAGCGCCGGCCGCCAGCCGCGCATGATCTGCTGCGTGTTGGGCAACAGAACCGCGATCGCGCCGAGCGCCACGATCCACAGCCACGCCATGACGAAGGCGCTGCCGCCGCCGAGCGCGAAGCCGACGCCCAAGCCCTCCAGCAGCTCGCGCAGCCCGCCGAGGCGCGCGCCGATGGCGTTGGGCAGCGCCACGCCGTTGAGCCCGGCCATCCCGGCGAGGATGCGCCCGGCCCCTTCGAGCGTCGGCGCGCGGAACGGCACCCAGGCGACGACGACCGCCACGAACGTGACCAGCCACGCTGCGAACCGGTAGGCGCCGAGGGCTGCGATCGACTCCGGCACGATCCGCCGCCAGGCATGATTGATGACGAGATAGAGGCCGTGCAGCCCGCCCCACAGCACGAAGGGCCAGCCTGCGCCGTGCCAGAGCCCGCCGAGCAGCATCGTCGCCATGAGGTTGGCGTAGCGCCGTACCGGCCCGCGCCGGTTGCCACCCAGCGCGATGTAGAGATAGTCGCGCAGGAAGCGCGACAGCGTCATGTGCCAGCGCCGCCAGAAATCGATGATGTTGGCCGCCTTGTAGGGCGAGTTGAAATTGAGCGGCAGGCGGATACCGAACAGCCGGGCGCTGCCGATGGCCATGTCGGAATAGCCCGAGAAGTCGAAATAGAGCTGGAGCGTGTAGGCCAGCGCCGCCGCCCAGGCGGTCAGCAGATCGGGTGCGACGCCCGCCTCGGCCGCATTGAACGTCGGCGTTGCGTGGACGGCGATCCCGTCGGCCAGCACCGCCTTCTTGAACAGCCCGAGCGCGAAGATGGCGAGCCCGACCGCGATGTTCTCGGCCTGCACCCGATAGGCCTCGGGCAGCCGGAACTGCGGCAGGATTTCCTTCCAGTGGACGATGGGCCCGGCGATCAGCTGCGGGAAGAACACCACGAACAGCGTGAATTCGAGCGGGCGGGTATCCCGGGTCAGGCCGCGGTGGCTGTCGACGAGATAGGCGATCTTCTGGAAGGTGAAGAAGCTGATCGCGAGCGGCAGCACGACCGCCTCGACCGCCCAGTCGGCGCCGGTCAGCGCATCGACGTTGGCGACGAAGAAGTTGGCGTATTTGTAGTAGCCGAGCACGCCCAGCAGAACGGCGATGCCGAGCCCCAGCACCAGCCGGCTCGGCTGCTTCGACAGCCGCTTGCCGACCAAATAGGTGAAGACCATCAGCGCGCCGAGCAGCGGCAGATAGACCGGGTTCCACCAGCCATAAAAGAAGATCGAGGCGGCGATCAGCCAGACCTGCGCCGCGGTCGCGCCAGCGAAGCGGGCGAGGCCGAAATAGCCCACGACCGCGACCGGCAGGAACAGGAAGATGAATTCGAAGCTGTTGAAGAGCATGCCCGACCTGTTCGCCCCTTGTGACCGCCCCGCCCGACAGCCGTCAATGACGGTCGGACAGCTTGCCGCGTTCCCAAAGCGCTGCCACAAGGCGGTCCCCACTCCGCCGGGAGGCCTCATGCTCCGCTCGCTCGTCTGCGCCGCCGTCCTGTTCACTTCCGCCGCGGCCAGCGCCAGCGACGTCGAGACCGCGGCGATGCTGCGCGACAAGGCCATGGCGGGATCGAGCGCTTATGCCATCGTCGAGAGCCTGACGACCGAGGTTGGCCCGCGCCTTGCCGGCACCGAGGCCGAAGCTCGCGCCCGCGACTGGGCGGTGGCCAAGCTCAAGGCGCTCGGGTTCCGGAACGTTCGGGTCGAGCCCTTCGACATGCCCGTGTGGGAACGCGGTGTCGAAGAAGCCGCGATCGTGTCGCCCTTCCCGCAGCCGCTGGTGCTGACCGCGCTCGGCAACAGCGGCTCGACGGGCGCGGCCGGGCTTCAGGCCGAGATCGTCAAGATCGCCGACGTCGATGCGCTGCGCGCCGTCGACCCCAAGGTCGTCGCCGGCAAGATCGTCTTTATTACCCACCGCATGGCGGCGACGCAGGACGGGTCGAGCTACGGCTATTTCGGCCCGATCCGCCGGTCGGCCCCGTCGATCGCCGCATCGAAGGGCGCGGTCGCCATCCTCATCCGCTCGCTCGGCACCTCCTCGCACCGCTTCGCGCATACCGGCGGCACCGCTTGGGCGCCGGGCGTCGCGCCGATCCCGGCCGCCGCGCTCTCCGCCCCCGACGCCGAGCAGATCGAGCGCGCGCTGTCGCGCGGCAAGCCGGTCAGCGTGAAGATGACGCTCACCCCGCGCGTCGTCGGCGTGCGCCCGTCGGGCAACGTCATCGGCGAGATCCCCGGCGCGATTGCGCCCGAGGAGATCGTCGTCATCGGCGGCCATCTCGACAGCTGGGACAAGGGCACGGGCGCGGTCGACGACGGCGCCGGCGTCGCCATCGCCACCGCCGCCGCCAAGACGATCATGGACGCCGGGCTCAAGCCGCGCCGCACCATCCGCGTCGTGCTGTGGGGCGCCGAGGAGGTCGGCCTCTACGGCGCGCAGGCCTATGCCAAGGCACATGCAACGGCGAAGCACATCGTCGCCGCCGAATCGGACTTCGGGGCGGACCGTGTCTACAAGTTCGGGCACCGCGTGGCGGAGTCCGGCAAGCCGCTCGCCGCGCAGATCGCCAAGCTGCTCGAACCGCTCGGCGTCACCTACGACCGGTCGAACGACGACCGCGGCGGGCCCGACGTCGGCCCGCTTGCCGCGCAGGGCATCGCCACCTTCGAGCCCGCCCAGTCCGGCCTCGACTATTTCAACCTGCACCACACGCCCGACGACACGCTCGACAAGATCGACGCCAAGAAGCTCGACCAGAACGTCGCCGTCTACGCGACGATGACCTGGATGGTGGCGAACTCGGACGTGCAGCTGGGACCCGTCGGCCAGTAAGTTAGGCGAACGCCCTACTGGCGGCCGACGAAGAGCTTGGCGCCGCTGTGCGCCCCGCTCTCCAGCGTCTCGAGCATGAACGCCGCGACCTCGTCGCGGGTGATCGCGGTCAGCTGCAGACCCGGCGGGATGGTCGCATGGACCTCGATGGGCGCGTCCCCGGCGCGGGCGACGAAGGGCGCGGCGCGCACGATCGTCCAATCCAGGCTGCTCGCCGCGAACAGCTCCTCCTGCCGGGTCTTGTCCTCGTACCGGTGGCGCGTGAACAGCGGGTAGATCACCCGGTTGTAGAGCCAGCCGCCATGGCCGCGCGAGTCGCCCGCGCCAATCCCGGTCAGCACCGCGATCCGCCGCACGCCCGCCGCCGTCATCGCGGCGATCAGCGCCCGGGCGGAATCGGAGAACAGCGTCGTCGCGCCCAGCCGGTCGACCCCGACGCAGAAGGCGATCGCGTCATGACCGGGCACTGTCACCGCCAGAAACGCCGGATCGTCGGGCTTCCCGACCGCCTCGGCTGCGCCCGCCGGCGCGCGCCCCGCGGTTCGCGTCTGCGCGGTGACCGCGTGGCCCGCCGCCAGCGCCCGCGTCACCAGCCGCGATCCCACGCCGCCCGACGCGCCCAGCACCAGTAGCCGCATGTCTGCCCCCCCGCCCCGCTCCCCTGTGACGAAAATCGCGCAGCGCCCGCACCTTGGCAATCGCTGCGACATTCCGGCCGGAACCCGGGCCGTGTGACAGGCATTGACCCGCACTTGTCCCCCAGCACCCGGGGTAATCCCACGTGCCGAAGTGCCCAGAGACCGCCATGACCCGCCCGCCCCGAGACCCCGAGATGCAGCGGCTGTTCGAACAGCTCGGCCGCCCGATGTCCGATCGTGCGGTGGCCGCCGGCCTGCGTCAGCTCACCGCGCAGATCACGTCGCCGCGCTACCGCCGGACGATGGGCTCGGGCTGAGGCCTCAGGCCTCGGCCGGCGCCTCGTCGGCAGCCTCGTCGGCCACGCCTTCGTCCTCGACGATCCGCGCCGCCGAGACGACATGCTCGTTCTCGGCGACATGGAACAGCCGCACGCCCGCCGAATTGCGGCCGATGACCCGCGTCGTCCCGACCGGCATGCGGATGAGCTTGGCCTGATCGGTGACGAGCATCAGTTCGTCGCTGTCCTTGGCCGGGAAGCTCGCCACGACAGGGCCGTTGCGCTCGAGATTGTCGATGTTGGTGATGCCCTGCCCGCCGCGATTGGTCCGGCGATACTCATAGGCTGAGCTGCGCTTGCCATAGCCGTTGGCGCATACGGTAAGGATGAACTCCTCCTGCGCGGCCAGCTCCTCGACCCGCTCCGCCGGCAGCGTCGCCTCGCGTTCGCCGTCCTTCCACGGCGCGGCCTTCAGATAGGCTTCGCGTTCCTCGGCGGTCGCATCGACGCCCTTCAGGATCGACATCGAGATGACCTCGTCGTCGCCGATCAGCCGCGCGCCGCGCACGCCCATCGAGGTACGGCTCTGGAACTCGCGAACGTCGGTCGCCGAGAAGCGGATCGCCTTGCCGTTGCGCGTGGCCAGCAGCACGTCGTCATCCTCGGTCAGCAGCGATACGCCGATCAGCCGGTCGGAGGCGTCCTCCTCGCCCTCATCGGCGCCGAAGCGCATCGCGATCTTGCCGCGCGTCGGGATGTTCGCGAAGGCGTCCATCGAGTTGCGGCGCACCGTCCCGTGCGCGGTGGCGAACATGACGTGGAGCTTGCCCCACTCCGCCTCATCCTCGGGGAGCGGCAGCACGGTGGCGATGGTCTCGCCCGTCTCCAGCGGCAGCAGGTTGATCATCGGCCGCCCGCGCGTCGCCGGCCCGCCCTCGGGCAGCTTCCACACCTTGAGGCGATAGACCTTGCCCGTCGTCGAGAAGAACAGCACCGGCGTGTGCGTCGAGGTGACGAACAGCTCGGCGATGGCGTCCTCGTCCTTCGTCGCCATCCCCGAGCGACCCTTGCCGCCGCGGTTCTGGGTGCGGAACGCATCGAGCGGGGTGCGCTTGATGTAGCCGCCGAGGGTGACGGTGACGACCATCTCCTCGCGCTCGATGAGATCCTCGTCGTCGATGTCGTCGTAGGAGGCGACGATCTGCGTCTTGCGCGGCGTCACGAACTCGGCCGAGACCGCATCGAACTCGGCGCGCATCACCTCGTAGAGACGGACGCGATTGCGCAGGATCTCGAGCAGCTCCTCGATCGAGGCGGCGAGCTCCTTCAGTTCGTCGCCGATCTCCTCGCGACCGAGCGCGGTCAGCTTCGACAGGCGCAGGTCGAGGATCGCGCGCACCTGCGCGTCCGACAGGCGATAGACATCGCCCGCCGACTTCGCCTCAACCGCCTCCACGAGTTCGAGATAGGGCCGGATCTCGGCGATCGGCCACTCGCGCGCCAGCAGCGTTTCGCGCGCGGCGGCAGGGGTCGGCGAGCCGCGGATGATGCGGACCACCTCGTCGAGGTTGGTCACCGCGACGACGAGGCCCATCAACAGATGCGCGCGCTCGCGGGCCTTGTTCAGCTCGAACTTCGAGCGGCGGGTGATGACCTCCTCGCGGAACTTGACGAACGCCTCGATGATGTCGCGAAGGTTCATCAGCTCCGGGCGGCCGCCACGGATCGCCAGCATGTTGAAGGCGAAGCTCGTCTGCGCCGGCGTGTGCCGGTAGAGCTGGTTGAGGACGACCTCGGCGGTCGCGTCGCGCTTCAGGTCGAGAACGATGCGCACGCCCTCGCGGTTCGATTCGTCGCGGATGTCGGAGACGCCCTCGATCCGCTTGTCCTTCACCGCCTCTGCGATCTTCTCGACGAGTCCGGACTTGCCGAGCTGATAGGGAATCTCGGTCAGCACGATCGAGCGGCGGTCGCCGCGGCCTTCCTCGACGCTCGCCTTGGCGCGCATCATCACGCTGCCGCGGCCGGTCTGATAGGCCTGGCGCAGCCCGCCCGCGCCGAACATCTCGGCACCGGTCGGGAAGTCCGGGCCCTTGACGTGCTGCATCAGCCCTTCGACGTCGATCGCCGGGTTCTCGATGTAGGCGCGGCAGGCATCGAGCACCTCGCCGAGATTGTGCGGCGGGATGTTGGTCGCCATGCCGACCGCGATGCCGCCCGCACCGTTGACGAGCAGGTTCGGGAAGCGCGCCGGCAGCACCGCCGGCTCGCGCTCCGAGCCGTCGTAGTTGGGCGTGAAGTCGACCGTGTCCTTGTCGAGGTCGGTCAGCAGCTCGTCTGCGACCTTCGCCAGACGCGCCTCGGTGTAGCGCATCGCGGCGGGCGGATCGGGGTCCATCGAGCCGAAATTGCCCTGGCCGTCGATGAGCGGCACCCGCAGCGACCAGTCCTGCGCCATGCGGGCGAGGGCGTCGTAGATCGCGCTGTCGCCGTGCGGGTGATATTTACCCATCACGTCGCCGACGATGCGGGCCGACTTCCGGTAAGGCTTGTTGTACGTGTAGCCGTTCTCGTAGGCGGAATAGAGAATGCGCCGGTGAACGGGCTTCAGACCGTCGCGGACATCGGGCAGCGCGCGCGCCACGATCACGCTCATCGCGTAATCGAGGTACGAGGTCTTCATCTCGTCGACGATGGAGATCGGGCGGATATCGCTCGGGTCCGTCGGGGGCGTTTGGGTCACGTCCACGGTTGGCTTGGTTCCTGCTGGATGTCAGGGATATCGGATGCCCCGTGTTTAAGGTCTCAAGCGCCTGAACGCCACCATTTTCGCCCCGCTTCCCCCGTAGGGGGAAATGCGCGGGCGTGGGTTCACCCGGCCTTGTTCGCCCGCGCCGCCGGGCCTAGAGGGGCGCCATGGACCTCCTCGACAATCCGCCCGCCGATCCCTTCGCTCTGTTCGCCGCCTGGTTCGCCGAGGCGTCGGCGAGCGAACCGTCCGATCCCAATGCCTTCGCGCTCGCCACCGTCAGCGCCGAGGGGCGTCCGGCGACGCGCATCGTCCTCATGAAAAGCTGGGACGAGCGCGGCTTCGTCTTCCACACCAATTACGAGAGCCGCAAGGCGACCGAGATCGCCGCCAACGCCCATGTCCACATGGACTTCCACTGGAAGTCGCTGAAGCGGCAGGTGCGCGTCGACGGCGTCGCGACGATGGTCACGCCGCAGGAGGCCGACGCCTATTTCGCGAGCCGCCCGCGCGAATCGCAGCTCGGCGCCTGGGCGTCCGAACAGTCGCGCCCGCTGCCCGACCGCGCCACCTTCGAGAACCGGCTGGCGGGCTTCGCCGCGCGCTTCGACGGCCGCCCGGTGGCGCGTCCGCCGCACTGGGGCGGCTTCCGCATCGCGCCGTCGGCCATCGAATTCTGGCAAGACCGGCCGAGCCGCCTGCACGAGCGCCGCGTCTACACCCGCGCCGGCGACGGCTGGACGCACGGGCTGCTCTACCCATGACCGCGACCGGCGCCGCCGTCGACCGCGCCGCGGTGACCCGCCGCGCCGCGCTTGCCTCGGTGGCGCTGGCGACCTCGCTGCTGAGCCTCAAGGCCTGGGCGGCGATCCAGACCGGGTCGGTCGCGATGCTCGGCTCGCTCGCCGACACCGCGCTCGATCTCGTCGCCTCGCTCGTGACGCTGTGGGGCGTCCACATCGCGGCGCAGCCCGCCGACAGCAACCACCGCTTCGGGCATGGCAAGGCGGAGGCGCTCGCCGCGCTGTTCCAGACCATGCTGATCTCCGTCTCGGCCGCGGGCATCGCCTGGCGCGCGATCGCCCGGCTGCAGGACCCTGTGCCGCCCGAGGCGCCCGAACTCGGCATCGGCGTGTCGCTCGTGGCGATGGCGGCAACGCTGGCGCTCGTCGCCTATCAGCGCCGCGCGGTGAAGAAGACCGGCTCGCTCGCCATCCACACCGACCAGCTCCACTATCAGTCGGACCTGCTGCTGAATTCGGCCGTGATCGCCGCGCTGGCGCTCGACAGCCTGCTCGGCTTCCGCGGCGCCGACGCCGTCTTCGGCCTCATCATCGCCGCCTATCTCGGCTGGGGCGCGTTCGGCGCGGCGCGCCACGCGATCGACATGCTGATGGACAAGGAATGGGACGACGATCGCCGCGAGCGGGTGAAGGCGATCGTCGCCGCCCACCCCGCCGTCCATGGCATCCACGAGCTCAAGACGCGCACCAGCGGCGCCACCGACTTCATCCAGTTCCACGTCTGGGTCGAACCCGAGATGACCGTCCGCGCCGCGCACGAGGTGATGGACCAGATCGAGGATTCGGTTCTCGCCGCCTTCCCCGGCGCCGAGGTGCTGATCCACGTCGACCCGGCGGGCCATTCGGAGCGCTATTGGAGCGCGATGGACAAGGGCCACGCCCCCGCCAAGGACACCGCCTGATGCCGCAGCTGCCCTTCGCGCAGGTCGACGCGTTCGCCGACCGCCCCTTCACCGGCAATCCGGCGGCGGTGATGCCGCTCGACGCCTGGCTCGACGATGCGACGCTGCAGGCCATCGCCAACGAGAACAACCTGTCGGAAACCGCCTTCGTCGTCCGCGACGCGACCGGCGCCGCCGACTGGGAACTGCGCTGGTTCACGCCGGCGACCGAGGTCGCGCTGTGCGGCCACGCCACCTTCGCCAGCGGCCATGTGCTGCTGACACGCGACGGCGGCGAGCGCGTCACCTTCCGCACCCGCAAGGCAGGCGTCCTCGAGGTCGCGCGCGACGGCGACGGCTACCGGATGCGGCTGCCGGCCTATGCGCCCGCGCCCGTCGACCACCCGGCGTTCGTCGCCGCGCTCGGCTGCCCGGTCGAGGCTGTGCTGCGGCATCCGAACGGCTATCTCATGGCTGTGCTCGCCGACGCGGCGGCGGTGATGGCCGTCCAGCCCGATTTCCGGGCGCTGGCGCGCATCGGCGACACGCTCGACATCGTCACTGCGCCGGGCGTCGACAGCGATGTCATCAGCCGGGTCTTCGCGCCCGCCGCCGGCATCGACGAGGATCCCGTCACCGGCTCCGCCCACTCGGTGCTCACGCCCTACTGGGCCGCGCGCCTCGGCCGCGTGGGCTTCACCGCCCTCCAGGCCAGCCCCCGCACCGGACGTCTCGGCTGTCGGCTGGATGGCGACACCGTCGAGCTGACCGGCCGCTGCGTGACGGTGATCGAGGGAACGTTCCGCTTCTGACGCCCGTCCGTCAGGGCGGAGAGCCTAGGCCGCGACCAGCGCCGGTTCGGTGCGCTTGATCCAGCCGCCGCCGAGGACGCGATCGCCATCGTAGGCGACACAGGCCTGGCCCGGGGAGACCCCGAACTCGGGCGCGTCGAACGCCACTCGCGTGCCGAGCCAGCGCGCCGCGACCGGGGCGGCGGTCGAGCGCACCTTGACCGCGACATCGCGGCCCGCCCCGACATCGGGACCGATCCAGTTCACCTCGCCCAGCTCCAGCCCGGCGACGCCGAGCGCCGCCTTCGGGCCGACCACCAACCGCCGCGCCTCGGGCTCCAGCCGCACGACGTAGAGCGGCTCGGCCTGCCCGCCGATCTCGATGCCGCGGCGCTGGCCGACGGTGTAGCCGATCAGGCCCTTGTGGGTGCCGAGCACGCGGCCGGCGAGGTCGACGATCTCGCCCGGCTCCCCCGCCTCGGGGCGCAGCTTGCGAACGATGTCGGCGTAATTGCCGTTCGGGACGAAGCAGATGTCCTGGCTATCAGGC
>JADCGM010000118.1 GCA_020249025.1 Alphaproteobacteria bacterium | reverse complement strand
GCGGCAGCGTCGCCTCGATGCGCGCGATGCCGTCCCTGATCTGCCGCGCATAGCCCGACATCTCCTACCCGAGCATCAGCGGCGTCGCGTCCTGCAAATGGGTCCGCCCGATCTTGACGAGATGCGCCCAGCGTTCGGCCTTGCCGGCGAGAAGCGCATGCAGATGGCGGAGCGCGGGAAGCAGCCGGCCGTTCACCTCGCGCGCCGCGGCGACGTGCATCGCCGCCGGAAAGGTGTCGTTCGACGACTGGGCCATGTTGACGTGATTGTTGGGATGAACGGGCGACTTGCCGCCGCGCGCGCCGCCGAGCAGCTCGTTGGCGCGGCCGGCGATCACCTCGTTGGCGTTCATGTTGGTCTGGGTGCCCGATCCCGTCTGCCAGACGACGAGCGGAAACTGGCTGTCATGCGCGCCCGCGGCGACCTCGGCGGCGGCCGCCTCGATGGCGTCGGCGATCTTGGGGTCGAGCCCCGACAGCCGCCGGTTGACGCGGGCGGCCGCCCCCTTGATCAGCCCGAGCGCATGGACGAGCGGCAGCGGCATGCGCTCGCCGCCGATGGGGAAATTCCCGATCGAGCGCTGGGTCTGTGCGCCCCAATAGGCTTCGGCGGGAACCGCGATCGGACCGAAGCTGTCGGTCTCGGTGCGGGTCGCGGTCACTTCTTCCGGAAGGCGTCGAGCGTGACGACGTTGGAGCCGTCCTCGACCGGCGGGGGCGGCGGGGCCGGGGGCCCGTCCTCCACCCCGGCGGGCTCGTTCGCAGCCTCCGCCTCGGGCGCGGCGAACTGCAGCGCGAAGTTGACATAAGGGTCGACGAAGCCGGTCACCGCCGAATAGGGGATGACGAGCTTGGCGGGCACCTGATTGAACGACAGCCCGATCTGGAACTTCTCGTCGCCGACGGCGAGATCCCAATAGCGGTGCTGGATGACGATGGTCATCTCGTCCGGATAGCGCTCGAGCAGATGCTTGGGCATCTCGACGCCCGGCGCGCGGGTGCGGAACGCGATGTAGAAATGATGGTCGCCGGGCAGGTTGCCGGCGCGTTCAATGTCGGACAGAACGCGCTTGACGACCCCGCGCAGCGCGTCCTGCACGATCTCGTCGTACGGGATCAGGCTCTCGGCCGGCTGGTCGGTCGTCATCAAGGGCTCCGCGCGAAGTCGGGTCCATTAGGTGGCGAAGCGCGCGCGACCGGTCAAGCCGGGCCTGCCGGGATTTCCGCGTCTTCCGCCATTCGTGCGGCGATCGCCTGCGCCATCGCGCCGACCCGCGCGCGCAGCTCGGGCGGGCCCAGCACATCGGCGTCCGGGCCGAGACTGAGGACGAGCCGCGCCGCCTGATCGAGCGTTTCGACCGGGAGCTCGATGCGGAGCCGGCCGTCACCGGTTGCGGCGCCCGATGCCAGCGCCGTGTCCGCATGCGCGCCCTCGCGCCTCAGCAGCCGGCAGGCCTCCGGCCCCAGCAGCAGCGTCGCCCGTAATGGCCGCAGCCGCGCTTCGAAGGCAGCGATCTCCGCCGTCCACCAGCCCGCGAGGTCGAAGTCCGCGGGGCGGTCGAAGGTCCGTCCGCTCAGCGTCGCCGCCTCGATCATCGCGACACGGAACATGCGAGTGCGGCCGTGGCCGCGCGCCACGAGGTACCAGCCGCCGCCCTTCAGCACGAGCCCGAGGGGTTCGACCTCCCACTCGCGCGTCGCCTGCCAGCTTTCGTAGTGCATCGTCACCGCCTGCGCGTCGAGAACCGCGCGCGTCAGCAGCGGCAGCGCGGGTGCGGCGGGCGCGGCGCGATACCAGTCGACGGGGTCGACGTGGACCCGCTCGCGAAGCCGGCCGGCGGTCGCGCCCAGTGCCGGAGGCAGCGCGGCGAGCAGCTTGCCGCCCGCCTGCCCGGCAGCCGCGCCAAGGCCGAGCGCGCGCGCCGCATCGGGCAGGCCGATCACGAACAGCGCCGCCGCCTCGGCCTCCGACAGGCCGGTCAGGGTCGTGCGGTAGCCGTCGAGCAGCCGGAAGCCGCCGCCCGGGCCGCGCTCGGCGTAAACGGGGACGCCCGCGGCGCTGAGATCGTCGATGTCGCGGTAGACGGTGCGCACCGACACCTCGAATTCTGCGGCGAGCGCCTCGGCGGTCATGCACCCGCGCGCCTGCAGCAGGATGAGCGTCGAGAGCAGGCGGCTGGCGCGCATGGCGGCGTCAGCGCTTGGGCGCGCGAATCGTCATGCCGCGATCCTAGCCCGGAATAGCTGACAGCACATGTCAGGATGGTGCGCGTAAGCATCGGGCGTCCGTTTCCCGCAGGAGCTGCCCATGCCCGCGCTTCCCCGCCGCACCATTCTTCAAACCCTCGCAGGAGCCATTGCGATGACCAGCCTTCCCGCCGCCGCCGATCCCACCGCGCAAGCCGTCCCACCCGGCCGCCCCGGCGACTTCGATTTCCTCACCGGCGAATGGCGCATCGCCAACCGCATGCTCGACAAGGGCACGTGGATCGAGTTCCCCGGCGAGGCCACGGTTGTCAGCATCCTCGGCGGCATCGCCAGCATCGAGGAACTACGCATCCCGGCGCGCAACTTCTCCGGAATGGGCCTCAGGCTGCTCGACATGGAGCGCAAGGTCTGGAGCGACTTCTGGGTCAACGCGAAGAGCGGCGCGCTGTCGACGCCGGGTCAGGAAGGCGGCTTCGCCGACGGCGTCGGCACCTTCGTCAGCACATCCGAGGAGGACGGCCGGACGCTGCTGTGGCGCGGGGTCTGGGATCGCATCACCCCGACCTCCTGCCGCTGGCGTCAGGGCGGCTCGCGCGACGGCGGCCAGACCTGGGAGGACAGCTGGTTCATGGACTGGACGCGCGTGCGCTGACGCGTGCTTGGATCGAAGGGGGGAAGGTGGGGAGCTTCTGTTGCTCGGGGCTCCCCGGCCCGCCGGAATCCGCTTCTGTTGCCCGGTGCGGCCCGAACCGCGCTAAGCTTTGTAACGTCGTCCGTGAGGACTCAGTTACGCCGCGATCGCGAATGCCTCGTTGTCGTTGGCATTTGTGGATTTGAACGGTTTAACGGCGCATTCAGGCCGGGCAAAAGCAATCGTCTTTCAACACACGTCGATCCTAGTTCGGCCCCTCTGGGTCCCCTCCGGCAGCCGACAACGCCTTGTCCGGGTGGGAGAAACTGGTGGAGCCGCCGGGTACCGCCCCCGGGTCCGCTGTGCCTATTCCACGATACCGTTTATCGCCATAGCCGGGCGAACCCGGCACCGGCCAATATAGGAGACGCCCCGCCAAGCAGCAAGGACGGCCGGGCTCAGGCGCGCCACGCCCGGACGAATGCGGCGGCATGGTCCGCGGCGAAGGCGTCGAGATCGAGCGGGCGGACGCTGCAGCCGCCGAGCTGCTGCTGGTGGAGCGCGGCGAGCACGATCGGTGCGACGAACTGGAGCGCTGCGGTGCGCAGATCGCCGTCGCGCAGTTCGCCGGCCGTGCGGTGCGCCGCCAGGCGCGCCTCGCAGGCGGCGAGGGTCGGCTCGAGCGCGCTGTCGAGAAAGGCGGGGCCGAGCAGCGGGTGCGCGCTGCCTTCGCGCAGCCCGGTCGCGAACAGCGCATCGAGACCGCCATGACGAAAGCCGCCGAGGAGATGCAGCGCGGCGACACGCATCGAGGCGTCGAGATCGCCCGCCGGCGTCGCCATCGCCGCAAGTTCGGCGTCCGCCCCCGCGCGGTCGTCGGCCATCACCGCCTGGACGACATCGTCACGGCGGCCGAAATAATGCGTCAGCGTCGACAGCGAGACGCCCGCCGCCGCCGCGAGTTCGCGCCACGACGGCGGATTGGGCCCAGCGGCATGGAGCGCGCGGCGCAGCTTGGCGATCAGCTCGGCGCGACGGGCGTCGTGGTTACGGTTGCGGGAGCCAGTCTGTCTCATTTAATGGATCACTTGATCTATTCTATGATCTGTGAAATGGTTCATGTGATCCACGGAATGAGGCCGGCATGTCAAATCATCTGTCTCCAGACGGCCTGCGCGTGCTGATCGTCCTGCTGCTGGCCATCGGCCAGGCGCTGATGGCCTATTGGCCCGAACTGCGACGCTGGCCCGAGACGATCCCGACGCGCTCGGCGCGCTTCTCGACCCCGGTGGTGCCGGTCGGCTGGGCGTTCGCGATCTGGGGGCTGATCTTTCTGGCCTGCCTTGGCTTTGCAGTTTGGCACGCGCTGCCAGCGCAGCTCGACGATCCGGTGCTGCGCACCCTCGGCTGGCTCGCCGCCGCCGCGTTCGCGATCAACATCGCCTGGGAGTATCATGTGCCGACGCACGACATCGATGAAACCAGCGTCGCGCTGATCGTGCTGGCGCTCGTGGTGCTGCTGACGGCGCTGTGGCGGCTCGACGGCGTAGCCGCGGCGGGACCCGAGCGCTGGCTTGTCCTCTCCCCGTTCGAGCTGTTCGCGGGCTGGATCTC
>JADCGM010000117.1 GCA_020249025.1 Alphaproteobacteria bacterium | reverse complement strand
GATGGTGTTGAAGCGCCGCGGCATGCCGCCGCCCTTCTCGACACCCGCGCGCGCTGCATCCGCCTGGGCATCGAGCGTCGTATTGCAGGGTGCGGAGTCGTTGCCCGCGGAGACGACGCCGACGAACGGCTTGGCGATGTCTTCTTCGGTCAGCCCCATCGCATAGTAATAGGAGCGGTGCGGCGCGCGTTCCGGGCCGACGCTGACATGGCGGCTGGGCAGGCGGGACTTGTCGAAACGGCGATCGGTCACGGCGAAGAATCCTTGAAGGGGTGCGACAAAGAGTCGGGATTGTTTACACTTCGATGTGCGCTATGGATGGTCGGAATACGAAATTTGCTTTAACCTCAACTTCATTCGCAGTTGGTATCGAAATTGCTTACCCCGTAACTCCGCAACGGCAGGGAATTTGATGGCGCGTTTTTACGCCCTTTTCGCAGCGCTTGTCATGGCGATCCTTTCGGTCGCCAGCTCGCCTGCCTATGCCCTGGCCTATCCCACGACGGTCTTCAACACCGTGGGCGGAGCCCGCCCTGTCATTTACTGCCGCGATGCGATTGACGGCCTGACGCCCCAGACATCGACGAACCCGCCAGCGTATCAGCGCATCGATCTGGAGAATGTCGGCTGCATTTCGGGGACCGGACCCTCGTCCTACGACGATCCGTCCCCCTACACGAACACGGACGGGCTCTACAGCAACACCGGCGGCGGCGACCCCGAGTCAAAGGTCGAGCAGTCGATCCTGCTGGCGACCGGCGACCTCGTCGACCTCACGCTCCTGAAGGAGTTCGGCTCCTCAAGCGAGGATGACAGCCTCAATCCCTGTGCGCCGCCGAGCTGCACCAACATGACGTCGAGCGGCATCCAGGTCTGGATCGAGAACAGTGGCCGACAGGTAACGTGGCGCATGGCGCAGTGGCTGATCGACTGCATCAACGCCGGAACCCTCAAGATCAACTACCTGACCATCAAGGCGTCGAACTCCTACGCCCTATACAAGATCCCGACGGGCGTCTTCGCCGGCCGCTACTCGACTGAGGGCATCCTGACGTCGGGTGGTTCGCAGCCATCGATCTCGCACATCCGCTTCTGGAACGAGGTCAACTACGCCAACGTCGCGGAGCCGGGTGCTCTCGGCATCCTGGCCCTCGGCGCGCTGGCGCTAGGCCTGCGCAGCCGCCGCCGCCAGCGCGGCTAAGGTCGCCCCCACCGTATCCGCGACGATCGCAGACCAGCGGGCAACGCCCGCCGGATCGCCGATCTCGTCCTGCCGCAGTTCGAAGCCGAGATAGGGCAGACCGCGCGGCTCGGCGTGGCGGTCCATCGTGTAATTGAGCTCGCGCCCCGAATAGGGCTCGTTATCGCCCACGAGATGGCCCGCCGCACGGAGATGCATGATGGCAATGCGGGCCGCGCGCTCATCGACATTGTAGAGCAGCCCGACCGGCCATGGGCGTTCGACGTCGGGGCGGGTCAGCAACTGCGGCGTGAAGCTGTGGATCGACACGACCAGCGCCGGCCGGTGCGTGTCGATCAGCGCCTCGACCCGGCTGTGATAGGGCTGATGGTAGAGCGCGATGCGGCGATCGCGCTCGCTTTCGAGAAGACCGGCGTTGCCGGGAATGCGGCGGCCATCGCTTTCGGCCGGGATCAGCCCGCCTGCCTCCGGCTCGCGGTTGAGATCGATGACGAGCCGCGACACACCGCCGAGAAGCGCCGGTGCGCCCAGAAGCGCCGCCACCGCCCGGGTGACGTCGCCCGCCCCGAGATCGACCGCGATATGTTCGTCGAGAAGCGCCGGATCGATGCCGAGGTCGATCCCGTGCGGCACATGATTGGAGGCATGATCGGAGACGAGGAGGACAGGCGCCCCGCCCTGCCCCGCAATCTCGTGATAGGCGCTCACTGGCCAGAGAAGCGCGGCGCGCGCTTGGCGAGGAAGGCGGCGACTCCCTCCTTGAAGTCCGCGCCTTCGAAGGCCGCGTCGAACTGGCCGGACGAGGCGGCGTCGTCGTCGCTCGCCCCATCGAGGATACGGCGGATTATGGCCTTGGTCGCGATCTGACTCGACGGGGCGGCCGCCGCGATGGCGGTGGTCAGGGCCGCGACTTCGGCCGCGAGATCGTCGGCCAGAACATCGATCAGCCCGATCCGCGCCGCCTCCCCTGCCCCCAGCAGCATGCCAGTGAACAGCATCCGCTTGGCCTGCGCCGGCCCGACGACGTCGACGAGCAGCTTGGTGTCATGGAGCGGATAGACGAGGCCGAGCTTGGCGGGCGTGATACCGAAGCGCGCGCGGCCGCTCGCCACCCGCATGTCGCAGGCGAGCGCGATGCCGCAGCCGCCGCCGATGCAATCGCCGTCGACCGCCGCGATCGTCGGCTTGGGCGCACGCGCCAGCGTCACCTGCGTTTTGCGGATTGCCGCCTGATTGCGCGCCCGCCAGGCGGGATCATTGGCTCCGGCGGCGAACTCGCCGATGTCGGCGCCGGCGCAGAAGGGCCCGGGTTCGGCGGAGGTGACAACGAGCGCGCGCACCGCCGGATCGGCCATCGCGGCGTCGACGAGCTCGGGGAAGCGCTCCCACATCGCCTGTTCGAAGGCGTTGCGCTTCGCCACACGGTCGATGAGCAGCCGCGCTACGGGGCCCTCGCGCTCCAGCCGCAACGTCTCGCCCATCTGCCCTCCGCCCGCTTGGCCTGTGATGGCCGGTTCACCCGTGCCATGTCACCTCGCGGGCGTGGCATCAACGGGGTTCGAACGGGGCCCGGGGCGCGCGGATAAAAAATGGGCCGCGCCAGGGGAAGGCGCGGCCCACGGGTTCCCGGGGAGGGAAGCGAAAAAAGCGTTACTTGGCGGCGGCGACCGGCGCCTTCAGCGAGGCGTAGTCGACGTTCAGCGCCTTCGCGGCGACCTTGAACTTCCGCGACGCAGCAAGCTCGTTGCCGGCCTCGCAGAGCTTCTCGCCGGTGGCGATGTTGCCCAGCGCCTTCTTGGCGACGCCCGGCTCGACGGCGGCGGCAGCAGCGCGCAGCGCGCCCGGAGCGGCCGAGCAGGTGTCGACCTGGGCGAAGGCCGGGGTCGAGATGCCGAGGGTGAAAACGGTGACGGCGATGGCGGCCGGGACGGCGAACAGCGAGCGGTTCATGATCGTTCTCCTTATCGAGCTGCGGCCACCGGCCGCCCTGTTTGAGCCTTACTCGAAACTTCTGAGTGCTGCTTTAAGTGCGACTCGGAACGCGGTCAAGCGCTTTTTTGAGTAGCACCCAATTCGCACTGCACAATCGATATTGTTGCGCTGCACAATCGTTTCAAGGCCGACTCAGAACGCCTAGCGCTTTCGATAGGTCATGGCACCCAGTAGATCCGGCTCAGCGGCAGCAGCAGCCGCCCCTCCACATCGAAGCGGTCGTAGTGCGCGGTCACTGCGCGCGCGAGATCGTCGAGGGTCATGAGGCGCAGCGGCATATCGGCGCGCTCGGCCTCGTAGACCGCGTCCTTGGTGAAGCCGCCGGTCGAGACGAACAGACCGCGCTCGTCGCGCCGGCGTCCGCCGATGAAGCTGCGGATATCGGCCGCGCCGATGGCGAAGCCAGGCCGGTGCTTCACCTCGGCGACGATTCGCGGCGATTCGAGCCCAAGGCCGTCCGGCGAGGCGACGACGTCCTTGCCGCGGTCGGGTCCGAGCGGCGACACCGTCGTCCGATAGCCCAGCGCCCGCAGCAGCGCCGCCACCAGCTCCTGCATATCGGTCCACGACAGCCGCAGCAGCCGGTCCTTCAAGCGCTCGTGCGCCCGCTCCTCCAGCGCCAGATAGGGATCGAAGGCGCCGAGCGGGGTCGCTTCCGGCGGCGACCGGCCGGCTAGGCGGCTCTCGATCTCGATGCAGCTGTAATCGGGCAGCAGGAACAGCGCCTGATAGGCGGTGAGGATGGTGCGGCTGTCGGGGCTCAGCGAATCGCGGGCGAGGCTTTCGGTCCATTCGACCGCGCGCGTGCAGCTCATCTCCTCGTCACCGGGCGCCCAGCGCGGCATCCCGGCGATCCGCCCGATGCGGTAGAGCCGCTCGGCGCTGTCATAGAGCACGACCTGATCGCCGGTGCGGAACTCGTGGACGAAACGATAGACCTGCCCCGCCGCGACCGCGCACTGGGTCTCGGTCCATTCCGCATAGTGCAGCCGGAACAGGTCGAGCAGCGCCGCCTCGGTCGCGACACCCGTCGGGTCCCCGATCCGCGGCCAGCCGATGGCGACGAGCCCCCGCGTGAGGAACTCGTCGAGCAGCCGGCCTTCACGCCCGGCGCGCATCATCCACATCCGCTGCATGAGACATCTCCGTTCGGCGCCGCATCCCCCGGTGCGGCCCGGCCCCTTGCGCCAGCTTTACGGCAGGATGCTAGGCTGTGAGCAGGCGCTCCGCCTGGGCGCGCGCCTCGTCGGTGACGGTCGCACCCGACAGCATGCGCGCGATCTCCTCGCGCCGTTCGTCGGCGGCCAGCGCGCGGACGTCGGTGCGCGTCACCTCGCCGGTCGAGGATTTGGCGATGCGCCACTGGTGCGCCCCGCGCGCCGCGACCTGCGGGCTGTGGGTGACGACAAGCACCTGCGTAGATCGGAAGAGCG
>JADCGM010000116.1 GCA_020249025.1 Alphaproteobacteria bacterium | reverse complement strand
GCGCCCAGATGCCGACGAAGCCGAGGATGAAAAATCCGATCAGTCGCATCATCGCCTATCAGCCTTCCCAGACCATCGCCTCGATCTTGTTGCCGTCGGGGTCGCGCACGAAGCAGCCGTAATATTCCGGGCCGTAGTGGGGGCGCGGCCCCGGCGCGCCCTCATCGGTCCCGCCCTGCGCCAGCGCTGCGGCATGAAAGGCGTCGACGCCGGCGCGATCGGGGGCAAGAAAGGCGATGTGGAGGCCGTTGCCGGGCTGGGGCGGGCGGCCGTCGTGCGGCGGCTGCACCCAGAACTCGGGGAACTGGCGGCCATAGGCGACGCCCTGGCCGCCTTCGTCGACCACGCGCCGCGCCCCGACCGCGGCCAGCACCGCGTCGTAGAAGGCGAGCGCACGCGGGAGGTCGGCGGCCCCGACCGAGACATGGCTGAGGATGCTGCGGTTCTCCATGATCGTGCGGATCCCTGATGCCTGCGGGCAGTCGCGGCGGCCATGATGCAACCGCGGCGGGCGCGCCGCAACTTTGCCGCAATGCCGCCCGACAAACCGGACTCATGAAGTCCACTTTCGCCGCGGCGCTGGCCGCCTCCGCCGCACTCGCCGCCGTCGCCGCCCCGGCCCAGGCCGATGCGCTCCAGCAGCAGATCGTCGCCCAGGCCAAGGCGCTCGGCCCCGACGCCTTCGCCTACACGCGGACGATGACCGTCCAGCAGACCGGGCAGGAGCGGCGCGTGCAGGTCGACCGCTTTGATCCCGCCGACACGCCGCGCTGGACGCTGGCGAGCGTCAACGGCGCGCCGCCGACCGCCAAGGAGGTCGACGGGCACCGCAAGGCCGTCGGCCGCCAGCCGTCGCCGGGCTATTACCGCCTCGCCCAATGGTTCGGCGCGCCGGCGACGCGGATCGCCGAGGAGCCGGGGCGCGTCACCTTCCGTTTCGCGCGGCTGCCCAAGGGCACGCTCGACATCAACGGTCACGACCTGTCCGCCGACACCGCGGCCGAGGCCGTCGTCAACACCGCCGGGCCGGTCCCGTAAGTCGAGCGCACGAGCTTCCTGTCGACCAAGCCGTTCCGCATGATGATGGTCTTCAAGATCCAGCGCGTCGAGGTCGCGACCCGCTTCCGGATGATCGACGGCCGCCCCGCGGTGGTCGACAACCGGTTTGTCATGACCGGCTCCGGCATGGGCCGGACGGGGTCGATGACCTCGCAGGTGACCTTCACCGATCATCGGCCGGCCAAGCCCACCCCGCGGGGTTAATCCGATTTTTACCCCGATGCCCTAGCCCTCTGGCGGGCAGGGGCATCGGGGGCATGCGGGATGGCGACGGCGGCGGAGCGGTGGGCGATCGAGGCGGCGGCGCGGCCGTCCGAGGCGCATGCCTTCGCCATCGCGCTCCGGGACGGCGCCGCCACGCCGCGCGCCCGGTCGGACGCCATCCACTTCTTCACGATGCTGCATGCGCCGCCGCCGGTCGCGCCGCAGCGCGCCGCCATGGCGTCGCCGCACGACCGCTGGCTCGCCGCCTTCGCTGCCGCCTTCGAGGGCGAGCGGCGCTGGCTGTCCGACTGCGCGGCGCGCACGATCCCGCCGCGCCCCGATCTCGCGCTCGCCCGGCAGGAGGCGGCGCTGCGTCAGCAGCGGCAGGCGCTGCTGACGCTCGCCGGGCTCGACCGGCCGGGCACCGCACTCGGCGCGATGGCCGCGCTCGCTGCCGACTGGCCGCATCTGCGCCGCGCGCTCGACGGCTCGGACGCGCCCGCCTTCGACCCGCCCGAGCTCGTGGAGGACCGCGCCGTGGCCTTCTGCATGGCCCAGCTCGCCGCCATCCATCGCAGCGTCTGGGACATCCTCGAGGCTCGCCAAGCCGCGAGGTTGCCGCGCTAGCGCGCGCCCCGTAAGTCTGCTCCCGTTCAACGGGAGACACTCATGCGCTTCGAAGGCACCTCGGCGTACGTCGCCACCGACGATCTGAAGGTCGCGGTCAACGCCGCCGCCACGCTCCGCCGGCCGCTGCTCGTCAAGGGCGAGCCCGGCACCGGCAAGACCGTTCTGGCCCACGAGATCGCCAAGGCCTTCGATGCGCCGCTGCTGGAATGGCACGTCAAGTCGACGACGAAGGCGCAACAGGGCCTCTACGAATACGACGCGGTCAGCCGGCTGCGCGACAGCCAGCTCGGCGACGAGCGGGTGAAGGACATCCGCAACTACATCCGCCGCGGCAAGATGTGGGAGGCGTTCGTCTCCGAGAAGCTCCCCGTCCTTCTCATCGACGAGATCGACAAGGCCGACATCGAATTCCCGAACGACCTCCTCCAGGAGCTCGATCGCATGGAGTTCAACGTCTACGAGACCGGCGAGACGGTGAAGGCGGTCCAGCGCCCGATCGTCGTCATCACGTCCAACAACGAGAAGGAGCTCCCCGACGCGTTCCTCAGGCGCTGCTTCTTCCACTACATCAAGTTCCCCGACCGCGAGACGATGCAGGCCATCGTCGACGTGCACTTCCCCGGGATCCAGAAGATCCTTGTCCGCGAGGCGCTGCAGGTCTTCTACGACATCCGCGAGGTGCCCGGCCTCAAGAAGAAGCCATCGACGAGTGAGCTGCTCGACTGGCTGAAGCTCCTCCTCCACGAGGACCTGCCCCTCGACGTTCTGCAGTCGCGCGATCCCAAGAAGCTGATTCCGCCGCTCCACGGCGCGCTCTTGAAGAACGAGCAGGACGTGATGCTCTTCGAACGCCTCGCGTTCATGGCCCGCCGCCAGGGCCAGAGCTGACGACCGATTTTGGTGACTGCGCGCTCATCCTCGTGAATGAGTGCACCGTCACCGAAATTGCTCCGTTCGTCGCATTGCTGGAACCTTTGCGCTTCAACGGCATGCGTCGCCGCGCTAGGGCTGGGACCGGTCCGCGGGGGCGGGCCGTGTGGCGTGGAGGGGGCAAGTGATGTCGCGGGAACTGACGGCTCTGGTCGAGCGCATGGGACTCCGGATCACGCTCGCGGTTCCGCTCTGCGTGCTGTTCGTCGCCATGGCGGTGCAGGGCGGCATGATCCCGATGCCGGTCCGCGTCCTGGCGCTTCTGGCGATGGCAGGCGCGGGCTTCTGGTGCATCTGGGTGCCGCGCATGCCGGCGCTGTCGCACCTGTTGTTGCTCGCCGCCGCCGTCCTCTTCGCCGGCCTCGGCTTCGGCCTGTCGCGCCACGGCTTTGCGCATGTCGCGCCGCTCGTGATCGGCATGCCGCAGCTGCTGCTGTTCGGCGCCTCGCTCCGCCACGCCGCGCAAGGGATCGGCGAACGCGCTTGACCGCAGCGGCCACAGGCAACCAATCGCGGCGCCCCTCGTTTCGCCGCCTGCCCGCGCTTATGCTGCCGGGTGGGAGGCTTCCATGACCCTGATCCGCCTGACCGCCGCCGCACTGCTGCTCGCAGCCACGCCCCTCGTCGCCCAGATGCCCGGCGAGAAGCCGAAGAACACCGGTCAGAAGGCGGTCGACACCGTCATCTCGCCACTGCGCGACCTCAACCTCAAGCGCGACGAGATCCCGGCCGTGCTCCTGAAGGCGAGCGAGAACGCCTATGACCTGAAGGGTCTCCGGCGCTGCGGCGCGGTGACCGCCGCGATCGCCGAACTCGATGCCGTCCTTGGACCCGACTTCGACGTCCCGACCGACCGCGGCAAGCGTCGCCGGGGCGAGGACCTCGCCTTCGTCGCGGCGGACAGCTTCATCGGCACGCTGATCCCGTTCCGCGGCCTCATCCGCGAGATCTCGGGCGCCAAGAAGGCCCAGCGTGAGGCGCTGGGCGCAGTGTTCGCCGGTGTGGCGCGGCGCAGCTACCTGAAGGGCGTCGCGAAGCAGCGCGGCTGCAAACTCCCCCCACCACCGGTGGCACCGCCAGTCGAGAACGACAAGCCCGACTGACCGGCG
>JADCGM010000115.1 GCA_020249025.1 Alphaproteobacteria bacterium | reverse complement strand
TGGTCGCCGGACCGTGGAGACGGTCGGTCCAGTCGTCGCGCGGCCCGCTGTCGTGGTGGGCCACCGGCATCACCAGCGCATCCGTCTCCCACCAGCCGTCGAGCCGGGCGTGAAGTGTCATTCCGGGCGTGCGCTCGACATAGGGGTGGAGGCCGAGCCCGGCCGGCATCGGCTGCGTGTCGCGGTTCTCGACGGCGAGGTCGATCGTCAGCGCGCCGCCCTCGATCGCGATGGTCTGCGTCGCCCGGTAGCGCCACGGCCAGCGGCCGGGCGGATGATCGTAGACGAGGCTCGCCTTGTGGTCCCAGGCCGCCGCGACCGCCCACGGCGCGCGCCAGCCGTGGCCGTGGATGGCGTGAGGATGGTCGCCCATGTTGCGCGGGAGCGAAACCTCCCGCCCGCCGAAGGCGAACCGTCCCCGGTCGATACGGTTGGACCAGGGAGCGAGCGGGAAGCAAGAGAGGCCGAGCGGATCGCGCGCCGCCAGCGCCAGCGGATCGGCGGGGCGCAGCACATCCTCCCCGTCGAAGCGCAGCGCCGCCAGCCCGCCGCCGCACTCCGGCGCGACCGCTACCTGCAGCGGACCGTCGGTCAGGGTGATCAGCCGGTCGGACATCGGGATGAGGATCGCCATGGCGGCGTAACGCTGCAAGCGCGATCTGCGCTTCACGCCCAGTCAGGGTTGAGCTGCCCGCGCCCCGCCGCCAACCCTTTGATCGTCCATGCGATGTGCGCATGGCACCTTGTCGTCGTCGCGCGAGTTGCTTGCACCATGGCCACCATTCTCGCCCAGGCGCCCGAGAACCTCCGGCGTCAGCCCACCCGCGACCGTGTCAGCCTTGATGGCGTCTGGGACTTCCGTCTCGACCGCGAGGAGGATTGGCGCGCCATCCAGGTGCCCGGCGTCTGGCAGGCGCAGTTCGACGATCTGCGCGAAACACAGGGCGTCACCTGGTATCGCCGCCACTTCACCGTGCCGCCGGCGTTCCGCGGCCGCCATGTCGTGCTCGGCTTCGGCGCGGTCAATTATCTCGCCGAGGTCTATGTCAACGGCCGGCTGATCGCGCAGCACGAGGGCGGCTATCTCGCCTTCGAGGCGAAGCTCGATCCCGAACTCGTTTGGGAGGACAATCTTCTCGAGGTGAAGGTGACGCTGCCGTCCAACGACCGGGCGGAGTTTCCCGACCATCCCTTCCAGGAAATCCCGCACGGCAAGCAGAGCTGGTACGGCCCGATGGGCGGCATCTGGCAGTCGGTGTGGCTGGAGGCGCGCTCGGAGGCGCATTTCCGCTCGGTGCGGGTGGGGAGCGATCTTGCGACGGGCCGCGTCGACGTCGATGTCGCGGTGTCGCAGCCGGCCGCCGATCTGGCGCTGCGGCTGACCGTGATCGCGCCTGACGGGCGGGCGGCGCTCGTCGTCGATCACGCGGGCGAGGGGTTGGCGGAGGGGCGGGTGACGCTCGCCGTCCCCGACCCGCTGCCGTGGTCGCCGGACCATCCGCACCTCTACCGGCTGGGGGTCGATCTGCTCCGCGGCGGTGAGGTGCTCGACACCATGTCGCTGCACTTCGGCTTCCGGACGATCGAGACGCGGGACGGGCGCTTCTTCCTCAACGGCCAGCCGCTCTACATGCGCTGCGCGCTCGATCAGGATTATTATCCCGAAGGCCTCTACACGCTGCCCAACCCGGCCTATCTCGAAGACCAGATGCGGAAGGCCAAGCAACTCGGCCTCAACACCATCCGCTGCCACATCAAGGTGCCCGATCCGGTCTATTACGACATCTGCGACCGGCTCGGGCTGCTGGTCTGGACCGAATTCCCCAACTTCGAACGCTTCAGCGAGAAAGCGGCGCAGCGCGCGCGGGAGACCGCCGAGGGCATCATCGCCCGCGACGGCCACCACCCGTCGATCATCGCCTGGACGATCATCAACGAGGACTGGGGCACGCGGCTCACCGAGAACCCCGAGCATCGGCTATGGCTGATCGAGCAGTACGACTGGCTGAAGGCGCATGACCCGACGCGGCTCGCGGTCGACAATTCGGCCTGCTTCCCGAACTTCCATGTGAAGACCGACATCGAGGATTATCACTATTACCGCGGCATCCCCGACCGCCGCCGCGAATGGGACGAGCTGACCGAAAGTTTCGCCAACCGCACGGGCTGGACCTTTTCGCCCTATGGCGATGCGCAGAAGCGCGGCGACGAGCCGCTCGTCTGTTCCGAATTCGGCATCTGGGGGCTGCCCAACCCGAAGGACCTGCGCCGCGGCGGTACGATGGACCCGTGGTGGTTCCAGACCGGGCAGAACTGGGGCGACGGCGTCGCCTATCCGCGCGGGATTGAGCAGCGCTACCGCAGCCATTTCCTCGACCGCGCCTTCGGCAGCTTCGACGCCTTCATCGAGGCGACGCAATGGTATCAGTGGATGGGGCTGAAATATGAGATCGAAGAGCTCAGGAAGCATGCCGCGATCCAGGGCTACGTCATCACCGAGCTGACCGACATCTACTGGGAATCGAATGGCCTGATGGACATGGAGCGCAACCTGCGCGCCTTCCACGAGCCCTTCGCACATCTGAACGCCGATCTTGTCGTCGTGCCCGGCTTCGAACGCTGGGGCTATTGGGCGGGCGAGCGGATCGCGGCGCGCCCGCGGATCGCGACCGGCGGCGCGACGCTGCCGCCGGGCGCGGTGCTGCACTGGACGCTGCGGCCCTGGGGCCTCACCGGCGAGATCGCGGTTCCGGCCGCCGCGCCGTCGTCGGTCGTGATGCTCGATCCGCTCGACATCGCGCTGCCCGACGGCGGGCGGGCGGAGGCGGCGACGCTCGACTTCACCCTGCGCGATGCGCGCGGCCATGTGCTGGCGCGCAACTGCGAGGCGCTGAGCGTCTATCCGCCGGTCGCGCCGGCGGGCGACGTCACGGCGGCGATCTGGTGCGAGGACCCGGCGCTCGCCGAGCGGTTGGAGGCGCTGGGCTTCACCCGCACCGGCGACTTCGAGGCCGCCGACCTGATCGTCTCGCGGATCATGGACACCGCGCAGGTGGAGGCGGTCCGGCGCGGCAAGCGCGCGCTCGTCGTCTATGAGGCAGGCGAGAGCCGCTGGCTGCGCGCCGACCAGCCGACCTCGATCCTGCCCGTCCAATATTACATGCACGAGGCCTTTCCCGGCCTGTTCGCGCAGGACCGCGAACATTCCATCCACCGCTCCGACTGGATCACCGCCTTTTCGTGGCTGCGGCGCAGCGGGCTCTTCGCCGACATCCCCGGCGGACCGATGTTCGACATGAGCTTCGAAAAGGTGGTGCCGCACCATGTGCTAACCGGCATGAAGCCGTGGGAGTTCGAGGCGCATGTCCACGCCGGGCTGGTCGTCGGCTGGGCGCACAAGGCGGCGGCGCTGGTGGCGGAACGCTGGTTCGGACGCGGCAAGGCGGTGCTGACAACCTTCCGCCTGACCGCCGAGCCGGCAGGCAGCGATCCGGTGGCGACGGTTCTGCTGGAACGGCTGGTGCGGCAGGCGCTGGCGAATTGATCCTGAAGGGCGGGAGGACCATTCGGCTATGTCGCGACCTGCCCCGGCCTCACCTCACCCTTACCCTCTCCATCAAGGAGAG
>JADCGM010000114.1 GCA_020249025.1 Alphaproteobacteria bacterium | reverse complement strand
TCGGGCACCAACGCCGTGCGCTACGGCACGATGCGCGAGGTGACGCTGGGGCTGACCGTGGTGACGCCGCAGGGAAGCGTGATCCGCACCGGCGGACGGGCGCGCAAGTCCTCGGCGGGCTACGACCTCACCCGGCTTTACATCGGCAGCGAAGGCACGCTCGGCGTCATCACCGAGGTGCAGCTCCGGCTGTTCGGGATCCCCGAGACCATCGCCGCTGCCGTCTGTCCCTTTGCAACGCTCGCCGGCGCGATCGAGGCGGTGACGCTGATCCTCCAGTCGGGCATTCCGCTCGCCCGCATCGAGCTCCTCGATGCGCTGCAGATGCGCGCCTGCATCGGCCATTCGAAGCTCGACGGCCTCGCCGAGGCGCCGACGCTCTTCCTCGAGTTCCACGGCGCGCCCGCGGGCGTCGAGGAGCAGATCGCGCAGGTGACGGCCCTTGTCGCCGACTTTGGCGGCGGCCCGCTGAGCTGGGCGACCCGGCAGGAGGAACGCACCCGCCTCTGGACCGCGCGTCACAACGCCTATTGGGCGGCGCGCAGCCTGCGGCCCGGCTGCGAGGCCTTCTCGACCGACGCCTGCGTGCCGATCTCGACTCTGCCTGCGGTGATTGCCGCGGCGCAGGCGGAGGCCGCCGCGTCGGGCCTGCTCTGCCCCATCGTCGGCCATGTCGGCGACGGCAATTTCCACATGCTGGTGCTGTTCGATCCCGCCGATCACGGCGAGCGCGACCGCGCCGAGGCGCTGTCGGCGGCGATCGCGCGGATCGCGCTGGTGCATGGCGGGACCATTACCGGCGAGCATGGCGTCGGCCTCCACAAGCTGCCGCTGATGGCCGCCGAGCATGGCGAGGCGCTCGACGTGATGCGCGCGGTGAAGGCCGCCCTCGATCCGCTCGGGATCATGAATCCGGGCAAGACGATCCCCGCGGCCTGATCCGGTTCAGGCCGCGGTCGACGGGCTGCCAGTCAGGCGGTCGAGCCACGCCGACGGCGCCGACGGCGTTCCGAAGTGATAGCCCTGAACGAAGCGCGCCCCGGCGCTGCGCGCAAAGGCCAGCTGCTGCTCGGTCTCGACGCCCTCGATGGTGACGTGGATGCCGGCGGTCTGGCAGTGGGCGATGACGCTGTCGAGAATGAGCCGCGGCATCCGCCCTGAGCAGAAGTGCCAGAAGATCGTCTTGTCGATCTTCAGCTCGGCCGCCGGCACGTCGACCAGCCATTCCAGTCCGCAATTTCCGGTGCCGAAATCGTCGAGCGCAACCGCGATGCCGCGCATCGCCAGCTGGCTTGCGGTCGCGGCGAACGGCACGGTGTCGGCCCGCGCCGAATTCTCGGTCAGCTCGACCGAGATCGTGCCGCGCGGCAGCCCGAGGCTGTCGATGCGGTCGGCGAAGCGCAGCATGAAGCCGGCGTTGGCGAACTGCCCCGGGGTGACGTTGATCGCGATCGGCCGCAGGACCCCGTGCGCCGCGAGCTGGTCGGCGAAGGCCTTGCACTGATCGAGCACCTGCATCGTCAGCCGCTCCTGCCGCGCGGCATCGGCATCGGGCGCGAACAGATGCTCGGCCGAGGCGCCGTCGGGGGTCCGGCTGAGCGCCTCGAACGCCACCAGCGCCGGCGGCCCCTCGGCCTGCAGATCGAACTTCCCCTGAAACACGACGCGCAGCTGTTCGGACTCGGTCATTGCCTGCCGCGGGGGGCGCGCATCGCGCCGGCGTCCGCCGATCGCGCCCGGCTCGACGGCGCGCAGCATCGCGATCAGCTGCCCGACGTCATAGGGCTTCTCGAGCGAGCCGAGCACCTCGTTGCCGGTGCGCTTCGAGTATTCGGCGGCCGCCGCGATGATCCGCGCCGACTCCCCGCTCGACAGGATGATGCCGGGCAGGAACGGCCGTTCGGCGAGATAGTCGATGGTGCGGAAGCCGTCGAACGGCATCGCCAGATCGAGCACGATCACCGTATTCTCGCCCGTGAACCCCGGCCCGAGGTCACGGATGTCGCCCATCCCGCGTGCCGGGATCTGGTAACGGCGCAGCGCCGAGACCAGTTCGAGGCACAGGCTCTTGTCGTCGTCCACCACGAGCACGTCGAACGGCACGGCAGGCTCGGCTGCGGTCATGGACACGTCGTGGTTCCCCTGTGGGCGGCGACCGCGCGCGCGATCATGTCGGCAAGCGGGCGCGGCCGGTCGTTGGGCAAGAGCGCGGTGAGCCGGCGGATGTCGGCCACGATCCGGTCGGCGCCCGATGCCGCCGGGACCGGGGTCGGGTCTGCGGCCGGCCGGCCCGCCGCCATCGCGGTCAATCGCGCGAACTCGGCGACCGGCGTGGCGCGCCCCGTCGCGACGTTGACGATCCCGCTGGCGTCGCCGCAGGCAAGGCGCGCCACGATCGCCGCGGCGTCGTCGGCGAGCAGGAAGTCGCGCACGGCCGCCGGGGTCGCGATGCCGCCGGTCCCGGCCGCGAGCAGCGCGCCGAACAGCTTCGTCGGCGGATCGGAGGGCGCGAAGATGTTGAAGAACCGCACCCAGCAGAACGAGGCTCCGGCGGCCGCGCAGCGCGCCGCCACCGCTTGGGCGGCGCGAAGCTTGGCGCGGCCATAGACGGTCGCGGGCGCTGCCGGCGCATCCTCGGCAAGCGGCGCAGCGGCCGGCGTCGTCCCGAGATATTCGGCGCTCGATCCCGCCCCGACGAAGCGCCGGGCGCCCATGGCGATGGCCTCGGCCGCCAGCGCGTCCGTCGCATCGGCCCAGGCCTCGTTGACCGGGGCAGTCCAGAATGCCGGATGTTCGGAGAGCCAGGCGAGATGAACGACCATCGTCGGCCGGACCGCGGCCACCACCGCCGCGCGCGCCTCGGGGTCGAGAAGATCGGCGCGGTGCCAGGTAACATTCCCCGGCGCACCGGGCCGGCGCGCGACGCCGTGGACCCTGTGCCCTGCGGCCGCAAGCGCAGCCGTCAGCGGGCGACCGATCGCACCGCTCGCGCCGGTGACGAGGATACGCTCGGCTATCATCGCGCGAATGCCGGCCAGGCCAGATCGCGCGCCGCGATGACAGCCGGGGCGGCGGGCCAGTCGATGCCAAAGGCGGGATCGTCGTAGCGCGCGCCGCACGCGGATGCGGCGGCATAAGGCGCCGCCATCGCATAGG
>JADCGM010000113.1 GCA_020249025.1 Alphaproteobacteria bacterium | reverse complement strand
TCGTCGGGGCTGGCGCCGCGGCGAGCAAGGATGGTGGCGTAGAGATCGTCGAGCGCGGAAGACATCGCGGTCACCTTAGGCGGAGACGGCCGCGGCGTTAAGCCGGGAGTGGGATCAGGTCAGCCGCACCGGGATGCCGGCGGCGGCCATGCGCTGCTTGGCCTCGCCGATGGTCGCTTCGCCGAAGTGGAAGATCGAAGCGGCGAGGACCGCGCTCGCATGGCCCTCGGTGACGCCCGCCACCAGATCGTCGAGGCTGCCGACGCCGCCGCTGGCGACGACTGGG
Organism: Alphaproteobacteria bacterium; assembly: GCA_020249025.1. Lineage (GTDB taxonomy): Bacteria > Pseudomonadota > Alphaproteobacteria > Sphingomonadales > Sphingomonadaceae > JADCGM01. Next base: position 3,289 of record JADCGM010000113.1, on the reverse strand, counting down.
ATCGGCACCGCGTCGGCGACCGCACGGACAAGGGCATTGTCGAAGCCCGAGCGGGTGCCGTCGCGGTCCATCGAGGTGAGCAGGATCTCGCCCGCGCCGAGGCTCGCGACATGCCGCGCGAAGGCGACGGCGTCGATGCCGGTCGGCTTGCGGCCGCCGTGGGTGAAGATCTCCCAGCGACCGGGCGCGACCGCCTTGGCGTCGATGGCGACGACGATGCACTGGTCGCCGAAGTGGCGGGCGAGGTCGGCGACGAGCTCGGGCCGGGCGACGGCGGCGGAATTGACCGAGACCTTGTCGGCCCCGGCGAGCAGCAGCGCGCGCACGTCCTCGGCCGAGCGGACGCCGCCGCCGACGGTCAGCGGCGTGAAGCAGACATCGGCAGTGCGGGCGACGACATCGAGCAGCGTGCCGCGGTTCTCGTGGCTGGCGGCGATGTCGAGAAAGCAGAGCTCGTCGGCCCCGGCAGCGTCATAGGCGCGCGCGGCCTCGACCGGATCGCCCGCGTCGCGCAGGTCGACGAAGTTCACGCCCTTGACGACGCGACCGTTCGCGACGTCGAGGCAGGGGATGACGCGGACGCTGCCGGTCATGCCGCGAGCCGCAGCGCCTCGGCGAGATCGAGGCGGCCGTCGTAGATGGCGCGGCCGCAGATGACGCCCTCGATGCCGTCGGCGGCGTGCGGGCGCAGCGCGCGGATGTCGCCGGGTCCGGCGACGCCGCCGCTGGCGATGACGGGAAGCGAAGTGGCGCGGGCGAGTTCGACGGTCGCCTCGAGATTGACGCCCTTGAGCAGCCCGTCGCGGCCGACGTCGGTGAACAGCAGGCTGGCGACGCCCGTGCCTTCGAACTGCCGGGCGACGTCGGCGACGGGAATCGCGGTAACATCGGCCCAACCGCGGGTGGCGACGAAACCGCCGCGGGCGTCGACGGCGACGACGATGCGGCCCGGATGCGCGGCGGCGGCGTCGCGGACGAGTTCGGGCGTCTCGATGGCGGCGGTGCCGACGACGACGCGGGCGACGCCCAAGCCGAGCCAGCGGTCGATGGTCTCCCGTGTGCGGATGCCGCCCCCGACCTGCACCTTGCCGGGGAAGGCGGCGACGATCGCCTCGACCGCACCGACGTTGCGGCCCTCGCCGGCGAAGGCGCCATCGAGATCGACGACATGGAGCCATGCCGCCCCGGCGTCGGCGAACCGCCGCGCCTGCCCGGCGGGGTCGTCGGCGTAGACGGTGGCGCGCGCCATGTCGCCCTCGGCGAGACGCACGACGTGGCCGCCCTTCAAGTCGATCGCGGGGAAGATGATCATTGCGGCGCTGCTTTAGTCAGGCCGCAGCGGATTGGCTAGCGCCCGGACCCTACGGCTTCCACTTCAGGAAGGCGTGCAGGTATCCCAGCCCGACCTTCTGGCTCTTTTCCGGGTGGAACTGGACACCGAGGATGTTGTCGCGGCCGACGATGGCGGCGACTTCGCCGCCATAGTCGCAGGTGGCGAGAAGCTGGCGGCGGTCGGCGGCGCGGAAGTGGTAGCTGTGGACGAAATAGGTCTGCGCCCGGTCGCCGATCGCCTGCAGCGCCGGGTGCTTCAACCCCTCCAGCGTCATCGCCACCGGCTTCCAGCCCATGTGCGGGACCTTCAGCATCGGGTCCGTCGGCTCGAGCCGCACGACCTCGCCCGGGATCCAGCCGAGACCCTGATGGACGCCATGTTCGGTGCTGCGACGGGCGAGCAGCTGCATGCCGACGCAGACGCCGAGGAACGGCTTTCCCTGCGCCAGCACGGCGGCGGTCAGCGCTTCCTCCATGCCGGGCACCGCGCGAAGGGCTGCGGCGCACTGGCCGAAGGCACCGACGCCCGGCAGGACGATCCGGTCCGCGCCCGCGACCGTCGCCGCCGACGCCGTGACGATCACCTGCGCTGCGTGCCCGAGATCGGTCGCCGCCGCCTCGACCGCCTTGGCGACCGAGCGGAGATTGCCCGCCCCGTAATCGATGACCGCGATCCGCTCCGCCATCAGAACCCCTTACGCCACCTGAACACCGCCGAGCGTGCCCTTGGTGGAGGGAATCGCATCGGCTTTTCGCGGATCGAGCGCCACCGCGGCGCGCAGCGCGCGCGCCAGCGCCTTGAAGCAGCTCTCGACGATATGATGGTTGTTGGTGCCGTAGAGCGTCTCGACGTGGAGCGTCAGCCCCGCCGCCTGCGCGAAACTGTGGAACCAGTGCTCGACGAGCTCGGCGTCCCATTCGCCGAGCTTCGCCGTGGTGAAGGCGGTGCGGAAGACGAGATAGGGCCGCCCCGAGATGTCGAGCGCGACGCGGGTCAGCGTCTCATCCATCGGCGCATGCGCCTCGCCGTAGCGGGCGATGCCGCGCTTGTCGCCGAGCGCCTTGGCCACCGCATCGCCGAGCGCGAGCGCGACATCCTCGACGCTGTGGTGCTGGTCGATGTGGAGATCGCCGTCGCAGGCGACTGTGATGTCGATGAGCGAGTGGCGCGACAGCTGTTCGAGCATATGGTCGAAGAAGCCGATGCCGGTGCGGATCGCATAGGAGCCCGAGCCGTCGAGGTTCACCTCGACGGCGATCTTCGTCTCGCTCGTGTTCCGCGTCACGGATGCCTTGCGCATATCGGGTCCCGCCCAGTGGAATGCCGCGGGCAGCGTTAACCCCCGATGACGGGGTAGGGTCAATGATTATGGTTTATGAAGGCGGCTTACGCGTTAGCGCTCAGCGTCTCTGCGGCTTCCATCATCTGTTCGAGCGCGGGGCGCTGGTCGGTGTCGAGGCGGCGCTTGGGGAGCTTGCCGCCTTCCAGCATCTCCTCGATCGCGCCGCGGGCGCGGAAGACGCGGCTCTTGATGGTGCCGACCGCGCAATTGCAGATGGCAGCGGCCTCTTCATAGGAAAAGCCGCCCGGGCCGGTGAGCAGCAGCGCCTCGCGCTGGGCGGCGGGAAGCTGCGCCATGGCGCGGTTGAGATCGGCGAGCTCGAGGCCCTTGTCCTGGATGGCGGGGGCCACGAGGATCCGCTCGGCGACCGCGTCCGACCATTCGGCGGTGAAGCGGTTGCGGCGCACGCGCGTCAGATATTCGTTGCGCAGGATGGTGTGCGTCCACGCCGGAAAGCTGGTGCCGGCGCGGAAGCGGGCGCGGCCCGCCCAGGCCTTCATCATCGTCTGCTGGACGAGATCGTCGGCAAGATCGGCGCTGCCCGACATCGCGCGCGCGAAGGAGCGGAGCCGCGGGATCGCCTGCGTCAGGGCCTTCTTGAACTCCTCGTCCGA
>JADCGM010000112.1 GCA_020249025.1 Alphaproteobacteria bacterium | reverse complement strand
GAACCGGCATGCGGAGGTGGCGAATGATAGTGCATGCTGTGGCTCGGATCGGCGCGCATGTCGTCGTGCCGCCTGCGGTCGGCGTTCTCGTCCCCGAACCAGCTGCGCACCTCATCGGCGGCGCGCTCGAAAAAGTCCCGGTTTCCAGCCATCGCTCGCTCCTGTTCGCTCCGATGGCGGCTCAACCCGCGAGCGCCGGCGGCGTTCCACCCACCAAGTCACGTGAAAATGTCACGAATGTGTAACTTGCATTGCGGGTCCTGACGCCGGAATGAGACGCGCCATGAAAGTCCATCATCTCGTCTCCGCCCTCGCCCTTGTCGCCGCCACCCCGGCCTTGGGCCAGACCACGCCGGCTCCGACCGCGGCGCAGATCGAAGCGCTGCAGGCGCAGATCGATGCGCTGCAGGCGCAGGTGGAAGCACTGAAGAAAGCGGTGGCCGCCGCCCCCGCGGCTGCGCCCGCACCGGTCGCGACGGCCGCCGCCAAGCCGGAGACGCCGCCGCTGACCGCGCGCTTCTCCCCCTCGCCGCGCTTCAGCGACGACAAGGGCTTCTCCTTCAAGGTCCGCGGCCGGCTGCAGCTCGACAGCGGCTATGTCGAGAACCCGGGCGATACCGTCGCCGGCAAGGCGCTCGGCTATGCGAACCGGATGCGGCGCGGCCGTCTCGGTGTTGATGGCGCGCTGCCCGGCGGGTTCGAGTACCGCGCCGAAGTCGAGTTCTCGAACAACGCGGTGTCGTGGACGGACGCTTACATCAACTACAAGGCGAAGGGCTCGCCGCTCAGCGTCAAGGTCGGCCACTTCTACCCGCCCAACAGCCTCGAGACGATCAACAGCTCGAACCAGATCAGCTTCCTCGAGCGCGCCAGCTTCCACGAAGCCTTCGGCTATTCGCGTCGTCTCGGGATCGCCGGGCGCTATGAGAGCGAGTTGCTGTCGGCAACGCTCGGCGTGTTCGGGAACACGATCAACGACGTCACCACCAATGACGAGTCGATGATCGCCGGCCGGGTCATCTTCCATCCGAAGCTTGGCGACGCCGAAACCAATTTCGCGATCAACTTCAACAGCCGCCGCTTCGACAGCAGCGCGCTGGGCCTGCGCTACCGCACCCGGCCGTCGACGACGCTGACCAGCGTCCGCTTCGTCGATACCGCGGTCATCGGTGCCCGCGGGGACCGCATCATCGGCCTCGAGGCCGCGGTCTCGAAGGGTCCGTGGCACGTCGCCTCCGAGGCGCAGTGGCTGTCGGTCGACGGCATTCGCCCGGGCACGACGCTCACCGGCGGCGACACGCTCGCGACCGGCGCGCGCCTGCTCGGCGCCGACGCCGATCTGTTCGGCGCCTATGCCGAGATCGGCTACTCGTTCACTGGCGAGCATCGCCCGCTGGCCGACGGCGAGTTCGGCCGCCCCCGTGTTCGCAAGGGCTTCGACAAGGGCGGTTGGGGCGGCCTCCAGCTCAACCTGCGCTACGAGACGCTCGATCTCGAGGACCGCGGCGCCAACCTCAACGGCGGACAGCAGGATGCGCTGCTCATGAGCCTGATCTGGCGGCCGAGCGACTATATCCGCTTCCTCGTACAGGGCGGCCGCAACTGGATCACCGGTGGTCCGCTCGCCGGAACCGTGCGGCCGACCGACACGCGCTCGCTGTTCGATCGGGACTACACGGTCGACTTCTTCGGCGTGCGCAGCCAGGTCGACTTCTAGCGGTCGCGCTTGCCCCGGCGCCCCTCGACAAGGGCGTGAACGATGCCGCGCAACGTCCTGATTTCCTTCTCGCTCCAACCGGGGCGGGTCAGGATGTTGCGCAGCGTCCGCTTCGAGGAGCGAACGCGGCTCGGCACGTTGAAATAGTCGGCCTCGACAAGCGCGCCCTCGACATGGCCGATCAGGCCTTCGAGCGACTCGTGGCTGGCGGCGGGCTCGAATCCCTCCTGCACCGATGGCGTGACATCGGCCGCCTTCGACCATTCATAGGCCGCAAGCAGCACCGCCTGGCTGAGGTTGAGCGAGCCGAAGTCCGGATTGGTCGGAACGGTCAGGATCGCATTGGCGACGACCAGATCGTCGGTGGTCAGCCCGGAACGTTCAGGTCCGAACAGAATGGCGCGGGGCTCGTCGTTCTCACGCAGCTCCCGCGCCGCCTGTGCCGGGGTCACGATCGGCTTCCAGATGCCGCGCGGCCGCATCGTCGTCGCATAGACGTAGCGGCATTCCGCGACCGCCTCGGCGATACTGTTGTAGACGCGGACGTTGCGCAGCACGTCGTCAGCTCCGGCCGAGGCGGGGCCGGCATCGGGATTGGGCCAGCCATCGCGCGGCGCGACGAGGCGCATGTCGGTCAGGCCGAAGTTGAGCATGGCGCGCGCCGCCATGCCGATATTCTCGCCCAGCTGCGGCCGGACGAGCACGATCGCGGGCTGGCGGCTCACCGGCCGCGGGCCTTGGGCGGTGCGGGCAGCGGCAGTTCGGGCGTGCCGTCGGGCAGCAGCCCGCCGAGTGCATCGACCGCCTTCACGAAATCGTCGGCCTCGTGGAAGTTTTTGTAGACGCTGGCGAAGCGGATGTAGGCGACTTCATCGACCTCGTGCAGCGCATCCATGATGCACTCGCCGATCCGCCGCACGTCGATCTCGCTGTCCCCGCTTGATTCGAGCTGGCGGGCGATGCCCGAGGCCATCTGTTCGATCCGATCCGACGGTACCGGACGCTTGCGGCAGGCGAGCCGGATCGAGCGCGCCAGCTTCTCGCGGTCGAACGCCTCGCGCTTGCCGTTCTTCTTGACGACGGTGAGTTCGCGCAGCTGCACCCGCTCGAAGGTCGTGAAGCGGGCGCCGCAGGCCGGGCACTGGCGACGGCGGCGAATGGCGCCGCCGTCCTCGGTCGGACGGCTGTCCTTCACCTGGCTGTCGTCGTTCGCGCAGAACGGGCAGCGCATCGGGTCCCCCGCCCTCTAGCGGCGGCTCAGCCGAGTTCCGGATAGATCGGGAAGCGGCGGCAGAGCGTACGGACGCGGTCCTTCACCGCAGCCTCGACCGCACCGTTGCCCTCCTCGCCATTGGCGACGAGGCCGTCGAGCACGTCGGCGATCATGTCGCCGATCAGCGCGAACTCGGCCGGGCCGAAGCCGCGGGTGGTGCCCGCCGGCGAGCCGACGCGGATACCCGAGGTGTGGACGGGCGGCAGCGGATCGAACGGCACGCCGTTCTTGTTGCAGGTGATGCCCGAGCGCTCGAGCGCCTCATCGGCGGCCTTGCCGGTCAGGCCCTTGGGGCGCAGGTCGACGAGCGCGAGGTGGGTGTCGGTGCCGCCCGCGACGATGTCGCAGCCGCGCTCCTTGAGCTTTGCCGCCAGCACGCGGGCGTTCTCGACGACGGCGCGCGCATAGTCCTTGAACTCGGGGCGCAGCGCCTCGCCGAACGCCACCGCCTTGGCGGCGATAACATGCATCAGCGGGCCGCCCTGAAGGCCGGGGAACACCGCCGAATTGAGCTTCTTCGCCAGCGCCTCGTCGTTGGTGAGGATGAGGCCGCCGCGCGGGCCGCGCAGCGTCTTGTGCGTCGTCGTCGTCACCACATGCGCATGCGGGAACGGCGACGGGTGGACGCCCGCCGCCACGAGGCCGGCGAAGTGCGCCATGTCGACCATCAGCAGCGCACCGACCGAATCCGCGATGGCGCGGAAGCGCGCGAAATCGAGCGTGCGCGGATAGGCCGACCCGCCGGCGATGATGATCTTGGGGTTATGCTCCTTGGCGAGCGCCTCGACCTGATCGAAATCGACGAGGTGGTCGTCCTTGCGCACGCCGTACTGGATGGCGTTGAACCACTTGCCCGACATCGCCGCCTTGGCGCCGTGGGTGAGATGGCCGCCGGCGTCGAGGCTCATGCCGAGAATGGTGTCGCCGGGCTTGACCAGCGCCAGCATGACCGCGCCGTTCGCCTGCGCGCCCGAATGCGGCTGGACGTTGGCGAAGCCGCAGCCGAACAGCTGCTTGGCGCGCTCGATGGCGAGAGTCTCGACCGCATCCGACGGTGCGCAGCCCTGATAGTAGCGCTTGCCGGGATAGCCCTCGGCATATTTGTTGGTGAACACCGAGCCCTGCGCCTCGAGCACCGCCTTGGAGACGATGTTCTCGGACGCGATCAGCTCGATCTGCTCCTGCTGGCGGCGAAGCTCGCTGCGAACGGCCTGGAAGACCGCGGCGTCCGACTGGCCGAGGCTTTCGCTGAAGAAGCCGCTGTCGTCGTCGCGGGCGATGGGACGGGTGCTCATTCGGCGAACTCCTCGAAGCGCGGGTTGGCGAGCTTGGCGATCCGGCCTTCATGGCGGCCGCCGGCAAAGGGGGTGGCGAGAAACTGGCGCAGGCAGTCGCGCGCGCCCTCGATGCCGACGATGCGCGCACCGAGCGCCAGCACATTGGCGTCGTTGTGCTCGCGG
>JADCGM010000111.1 GCA_020249025.1 Alphaproteobacteria bacterium | reverse complement strand
TAGACGGTAACGCCTGCGCGCTTGCCGAGCACCGCCTCGACCGCGACCTTGATGAGGTGCGTCGCGCCCGCGGTCGACTGGCCGGTGCGGCCCTTGGGATCGGCGCCCGCCACGTTGAAATAGCGCAGCGCGCAATAGTTGATCGGATGGGCGTGGGCGATGTCGGCCAGCATCAGCTCGGTCATGAGCTTCGACGTGCCATAGGGGTTGATCGGGGCCTTGGGGTCGTCCTCGCGCACCGGGATCCGCTCGGGGATGCCATAGGTCGCGGCGGTCGAGGAGAAGATGAAGTGCCTCACACCGTTGCGCACCGCGCTTTCCAGCAGCGCCCGGCTCTTCACGGTGTTGTTGAGATAATATTTGAGCGGCTGCTCGACCGATTCCGGCACGATGATCGAGCCGGCAAAGTGCATGATGGCGGCGATGCCCTGCTCGGCGCAGATCCGGTCGATGAGCTCGGCGTCGGCGATGTCGCCCTCGTAGAAGGCGACGTCCTCTGGCACCGCCCAGCGAAACCCCGTCGTCAGATTGTCGATGACCGCGACCGGAAAGCCCGCTTCCCTCAGCGCCAGCACCGCATGGCTGCCGATGTAGCCGGCGCCGCCGGTAACCAGGACGGGAGGTGTCGCGTTCATTCCTGTCTCCGCTTGGGCTATGATCGGTTCGCCCGCCCAACGGCCGTGCAGCGCAATTGTTGCCCGGACGTTCTATAAGCAATCCGCCCGGAACCAAGAAAGATGCGCGCATGAACCGCACCCTGCTCCGTCCGCTCGCTGCGCTCGCCGTCGCCGGCACGCTGCTCGCCGCCTGCACTGCGCGGCCGGAGGCCGACGTCACGCGCTTTCACCTCGGCCAGCCGATCTCGCGCGGAACGGTGTTTGTGGCGCCGCTCGATCCGGGCGTCGCGCAGTCGCTCGAATTCCGCAGCCATGCCGAGGGCGTCGCGACAGCGCTCCGCAGCGCTGGCTTCGTGCCCGTCGAGCGCGGCGCGGCGGCCGACTTCATCGCCGTCATCTCGGCGCAGCAGACCACGCGCGAGGCGGCGGGCCGCGCCAGCGGCGTCTCCATCGGCATCGGCGGCGGCACCTATGGGGGCGGCGTCGGCATCGGTGGGGGCATCACGATTCCCGTCGGCAAGCGCCGGCCCAACGAGATCGCGGTGAACCTGCTTTCCGTCCAGCTGAAGCGCCACGTCGACAACAGCGTCATCTGGGAGGGGCGCGCCGTCGCCGAGGCGCGCGCCGGCGCCGATGCCGCCAGCCTCGCCGTGGCTGTTCCCCGGCTGGCGCAGGCGCTAATGCAGGGGTTCCCGGGTCCGTCCGGCCGGACGGTCCGCGTCACGCTGTAGACGAGGTCCCATGCCCATCGCCGTCTCCGCCGCCTTCGACAGCGGCAACATCGAGGTTCGCCACATCCGCGGACCGAAGGACATCGAGCTGTCGATCCGTCGCGACCGCGAGTCGGAGTTCGCGCAGTGGTTCCACTTCCGCCTGTCGGGCGTCGGCGGGCAGGACTGCGAGCTGAAGATCGTCGGGCTGGAGCACAGCGCCTATCCGGGCGGCTGGCCGGGCTACGCCGCCTGCGTGTCGGAAGATCGCGCCGACTGGCGCCGCGCTGAGACGAGCTACGCCAACGGCATCCTCACCATCCGCTACCGCCCCGAAAGCGACAGCGCCTGGTTCGCCTATTTCGCGCCCTATTCGATGGAGCGCCATCACGACCTCATCGCCGAGGTCGCGCAGGAGCCGGGCGTCACCACCGAGGTGCTGGGCGCCACCCTCGAAGTCCAGCCGCTCGATCTCGTCGAGCTCGGCGAGGGGCCGCTCCACATCTGGCTCATCGCCCGCCAGCATCCCGGCGAGACCATGGCCGAATGGTGGATGGAGGGCGCGCTGGAGCGGCTCTGCGACCCGGCCGACCCGGTGGCGCGGCGGCTGCGCCAGAAGGCGCGCTTCCACATCGTTCCCAACATGAACCCCGACGGCTCGCGCCGCGGTCACCTGCGCACCAACTACGCGGGCGTGAACCTCAACCGCGAATGGCACGCCCCGTCGCTGGAGCGCAGCCCCGAGGTCTATCATGTGCTGAACCGCATGGACGCGACCGGGGTCGACTTCTGCCTCGACGTCCATGGCGACGAGGCGCTTCCGCACAATTTCATCGCCGGCTTCGAGGGCATCCCGTCGATCACCGACAAGCAGATCGCACTCCTCGCCGACTACAAGACGATCCTCGAACGGCTGACGCCTGATTTCCAGACGAAGATCGGCTATGACATCGCGCCGCCGGGCAAGGCCAACATGACGATGAGCACCAACGCCATCGCCGAGCGCTACGGCTGCCTCGCGATGACGCTGGAGATGCCGTTCAAGGACGCGATCGACCATCCCGATCCGGTCCGCGGCTGGTCGCCCGAGCGCTCGAAGGCGCTGGCGCGCGACTGCCTCGCCGCGCTGCTTGAGGTGATCGACCGGCTGCGCTAGGCCCCGCCGCGACCGTCCCTCATCAGGGATTGCGAAAGGAATCGCATGCCCACGCTCGTCCTGCTCCGCCACGGCCAGTCGGCCTGGAACCTCGAGAACCGCTTCACCGGCTGGTGGGACGTCGACGTCACCGAGGTCGGCGCGGCCGAGGCGAAGGCGGCGGGCGAACTGCTCGCCGCCAAGGGGCATGATTTCGATCAGTGCTTCACGAGCTTCCAGACCCGGGCGATCAAGACGCTGAACCTTGCGCTGGAGGCGATGGGCCGCCTCTGGCTTCCGGTCGAGAAGGACTGGCGGCTGAACGAGCGCCACTATGGCGGGCTCACCGGCCTCAACAAGGCCGAGACGGTGGCCAAGGTCGGCGAGGAGCAGGTGAAGATCTGGCGCCGCTCCTTCGACATCCCGCCGCCGCCGCTGGAGGCTGGCAGCCCCTTCGATCTGTCGGCCGACCGCCGCTATGCCGGCATCGCCGTGCCGGCGACCGAAAGCCTCAAGGACACGATCGCGCGTGTGCTGCCCTATTTCGAGGCGCGGATCGCGCCCGAGCTGCGCACCGGCAAGCGGGTGCTGATCTCGGCGCACGGCAATTCGCTGCGGGCGCTCGTCAAGCACCTCTCGGGCCTGTCCGACAGCGAGATTCCGCTGCTCGAGATCCCGACCGGCCAGCCGCTGGTCTACCAGCTCGACGCCGACCTCAAGGAGGTCGAGCGCTACTATCTCAAGGACCGCTAGGCCCTAGCGGCGCGCGACCGGGCCGGGCAGGGGCATCGCCTCGCACGCCCGCGTCGCCGCATTGTCGGCGCGGCAGTGGACGATGCTGCGCGTCCCGGCGTCGACGATCCAGGCATGGCTCGTGCTCCCGACGGTCGTCGCCGCGACCGCGAACGGCGCGGGTTGCCCCGCGCTCTGCGCCCGGACCGGCTGCAGGGTCTGAACGGCGGCCGCGCTGATCAGCGCGGCGGTCACGGCAAGTGCGGCTTTCGTCATCGCTTGTCTCCCCATTCCAATCTGCCTCTCGACATCCCGGGATCGATGTGTTTTAGTTCAGTAACACAGCAGCCAAGGGATCCTCACATGCGTAAACTCGTCATCGCGCTTTGCGGAGCCGCCGCCGTCGCCGTCCCGGCGTGGGCCGCGACGCGCAGCTTCACCGTGACCGGGTTCGAGAAGGTCGCCTCCGCCGGCTCGTTCGACGTCATCGTCACCACCGGCAAGGGCGTTTCGGTCCGCGCCGAGGGGGATGAGACGGCGCTCGACCGGCTCGAGATCAAGGTCGAGGACCGCACGCTGAAGATCGGCACCAAGTCGCGCGCCTGGGGTTGGGGCGACAGCGACATGGACAAGGTCCGCGTCTATGTCACCGCGCCCGCGATCACCGGCGCGGCGCTCGCCGGATCGGGCGACATGCGCATCGATCGCCTCAGCGGCGCGGACGCCAAGCTGCGCGTGGCCGGATCGGGCGACCTGACGGTCGCGAACGTCAACGCCGGCGCCGTCGGCGTCAGCGTCGCCGGCTCGGGCAATGTCGCGGCGGTCGGCAAGTGCACCAGCGTCGCGGTGTCGGTGGCCGGCTCGGGCGACGTCACCATGCCCGATCTCAAGTGCGAGACGATCACCGCCAAGGTGGCCGGCTCCGGCAATGTTTCGGGCTTCGCGACGAAGTCCGGCACCGTGTCGGTGGCCGGCTCGGGCGACGTGCGGGTCGCGGGCGGCGCCAAGTGCAAGGTGTCGAAGGTCGGCAGCGGCGACGTCGTCTGCGGCTGAGCCGTCAGACGAGATAGAGCGACCGCAGCTCGCGCAGCATCGGGGCCGGAAGCTCGCCGACGTCGCCGCCAACCGCATCGAGGTCGGGCGGGGCAGCGGCGGGTTCGAGATAGCGCCAGCCCTGATGCGCGCGCAGCGGCTGCGCCAGCACCGGCACCACCGCCGGCGCGAGCCGAATCCGGCAATATGTCCCGCGGTCGGTCTCGACCTCGTCGAAGCCAAGGATCTCCTGCCGCCCGACGAGCGTGTGCTTGACGATCCAGTAGAGGGAGCCGCCCACCAGCTCGGCCGCGCGCTTGGGCAGAAAGCGCGTCCAGCACACGCAGTCGCCCTCCTCGATCCGCGCCGCCTGGCGCGTCCGCAGATGGTCGAGGCTCCGGCACCCGACCGCGACCTTGGTCATGTGAAGCCGCATGCGCGCGTCAGCCGGTGGCGATCCCGGTGGCTGTCGCCAGCCCGAGCAGCAGGAAGAAGCCCATCGAATCGGTGGTCATCGTCAGGAACACCGACGACGCCACCGCCGGGTCGATCCCCATGCGATCGAGCGTCACCGGCACCAGCACGCCGGCAAGCCCTGCGATGACGATGTTCGCCATCATCGCAGCGGCCACGACACCGCCCAGGTCGGGGTCCCCGAGGATCACCGCGACGCCGACGCCGAGCAGCGCCGCGATCGTCGCGCCGTTCATCAGCGCCACCCGGATCTCGCGCCAGATGGTGCGGCGGGTGTTCGATTCGGTGAGCTGGTTGGTGGCGATGGCGCGCACCGCGACCGCCATCGTCTGGGTGCCGGCGTTGCCGCCGACGCCTGCCACGATCGGCATCAGCGAGGCGAGCACGACCATATGCTCGATGGTCCCGCCGAACGCGCCGATGATCGACGCGCCGACGAGCGCGGTCAGCAGATTGGCGGCGAGCCAGCGCACGCGCTGCCAATAGGTGTCGCGCACCGGCTCGTTGATGTCGCCTTCGCCGGCGTTCGACAGCGCGAGAATGTCCTCGCCCGCCTCTTCCTGGATGATGTGGACGACGTCGTCGACGGTGATCATGCCGACCAGCCGCCCGGCGGGATCGACGACGGCCGCCGAGATCAGCGCATATTTCTGGAAGCGCAGCGCCACGTCTTCCTGGTCCATCTCGACCGGGATCAGCGTCTGCTCGCGCTGCATGATGTCGGCGACGGGCACGTCGCGCTTGGTCCGCAGCACATGGCTCAGCCGCATGGTGCCGACCGGCCGGTGCAGCGGATCGACGACGAACACCTCCCAGAAGTCGGTCGGCAGTTCGTCCTGCGCGCGGACGAAATCGATGACCTTGCCGATCGTCCAGTGCTCGGGCACCGCGACGACGTCGCGCTGCATGAGGCGGCCTGCGGATTCCTCCGGATAGGACAGCGCCTCTTCGATGGCGGCGCGGTCGTCGGCGGGGAGCGAGCGCAGAACCTCGCGCTGATCCTCCGCGTCGAGCTCCTCGATGATGGCGACCGCGTCGTCGGTCTCCATCTGCTGGACGACGTCGGCGACCTGTTGCGGCTCGAGTTCGTCGATAAGGTCGTCGCGGACCCAATCGTTCATCTCGGCAAGCACGTCGGCGTCGAGCAGATCGCCGAGTGCGACGGCTAGCGCCTGGCGTTCGCCCTCGGGCACCTGCTCGACGAGATCGGCAATATCGGCCGGATGGAGCGGATCGACGAGCTCGCGGACGCGCGCGGCGTCGCCCGCGGCGAGGGCGTCGCGCACCTCGTCGACGAAATCGCCGGTCAGCCGGTCGTCCTCCAGCACCTCGACGGCCGGGGGCAGCTCGGTCTCCGGCGGAATTCGGTTCTCCGCCTCCGCCATGCCGCGCGCTTAACCCGCACGCGCCGCGGGCGCCAGCTTGGATTGCGCGCCCGCCGCGCTAAGCTGGCGCGGTTCTGGATCAGGGGGATCGATCGATGCGCCGCGCCGCGCTGCTTGCCGCCATTCTCATCGCCGCACCGGCCGCCGCTGCCGACGAGGCCGCGATCGCCGCCCGCGTCGCCCGGATCGTCGCGACCGCGCCGGTCATCGACGGCCACAACGATCTTCCCTGGGCGCTGCGCATGCGCACCGACGCCAGCGGCGCATTCATCGACATCGCGAGCGGCACCGACAAGCTCGCCGATCCGCTGCACACCGACATCGCCCGGCTGCGCAAGGGCGGCGTCGGCGCGCAGTTCTGGTCGGTCTGGGTGCCGGTCAGCCTTCAGGGCGGGGCCGCCGTGCAGGCGACGCTCGAACAGATCGACGTCGTCAAGCGCATGGCCGCGCGCTACCCGCGCGATCTCGCCATCGCGACGACGGCCGCGGAGGTCGAGCGCGTCCGGAGGTCGGGCCGCATCGCCTCGCTGATCGGGGTCGAGGGCGGCCACCAGATCGGCGACTCGCTGGCCGTGCTGCGCCAGTTTCACGCGCTCGGCGTCCGCTACATGACGCTGACCCATTCGACGGGCACGAGCTGGGCCGATTCCGCGACCTCCGCGCCCAAGGTCGGCGGGCTGAACGACAGGGGCCGCGCGGTGGTCCGCGAGATGAACCGGCTCGGCATGCTCGTCGACCTCAGCCATGTGTCGCCCCAGGCGATGCGGGATGCGCTTGCGGTCGCAACCGCGCCCGTCATCTTCTCGCACTCGGGCGCGCGCGGGGTCGTCGATCACCCGCGCAACGTGCCGGACGACGTTTTGAAGACGGTCGCGACGAACGGCGGGGTCGTCATGGCGAATTTCGCGCCTGGCTATGCCTCGGAGGCGCTGCGCCAGTGGGATGCCGCCTATGCCGCCGAAAAGGTGCGGCTCGATTCCCCGCCCTTCGGCGGCATCGCCATCGGCCAGCCCGAGCGGGCGGCGGCGATGCTCGCCGACTGGGTGAAGGCCAATCCGCGCCCCAAGGCGACGCTCGCCCAGATCGCCGATCACGTCGAGCATATCGCCCGCATCGCCGGAAAGCCGTATGTCGGCATCGGCTCCGATTTCGACGGCATTCCCGACACGCCGGCGGGCCTCGAAGGGGTCGAGACCTTTCCGGCGCTGCTGGCCGAGATGGCGCGGCGCGGCTGGACCGATGCCGAACTGCGCGGGCTTGCCGGCGACAATGTCCTGCGCGTGATGCGCGCGGTCGAGGCCGAGGCGGCGCGGCAGGCCAGCCAGCCGGCCATCAATATCCGGATCGGAGGTTGAAGGCCGCCGCTGTCGCGTCCTTGTGACGCACGGGCGATTGGAGCGCGGGCGTAACGGGTGTAAACGCTACGTCAACCAATCGGTGCGACGAGAGGGATCGTTGGAAATCCGGGATTTCCGGTACTTGGGGGACACGTGAACAGCTTGTCGATCGCCGCGCGGATGCGGCTGACCGCATGGGTTGCCGTGGCGCTGCTGGCCGCTGCGCTCGGATGCGTCCTTCACGCCGGACAGGCCATCGGCGCCAGCCGCGCCGAGATTGGCGCCGCCACCGCCGAACTCAATCGCCAGATCGCCGCCGACATCGAATTCCAGAAACTGCGCAGCGGGCTGCTCGACGCCGTTCAGGCCGTCGGGCGCGGCGACCGTGTCGACGCCGTCGTCTGGAACGACCTGCGCGAGCGCACGTCGCGCTTCGGAGAGCCGCGTGCTGCGGGGACCGCGCCGTTCCCGAGCGCGGTGATGGACGATCTCGCCACCGTCGAGCGCGCCAATTCCGCCTTCGCCGCATCGGCGGAGCGGCTGGTGCGGCTGGCGCAGACCGATTCGGCGCGCGCGCTCGATCTTGTGCCCGACGTTCAGGACCGCGCGCTGGCGGTCGAGGCGGCGGCCGTCCAGTTCCGCCGGGCGCTCGTCGCCCGCGCCGACGAGGGCGCGGCCGGCGTCGCCGACGACTACGGCCGCATCACCATCGCCATCTTCGCGCTGGCGGCGGTCGCCCTCGGCGTTCTCGCCTGGCACATCATCTGGGTGCAGCGCCGGGTGGTGGCCCCGATCAACGGGCTCATCCTCGCGCTCGACAAGCTCGCCACCAACGAGGCGGGGGTCGCCATCGCCGGGACCGAACGCGGCGACGAGCTGGGCGCGCTGGCGCG
>JADCGM010000110.1 GCA_020249025.1 Alphaproteobacteria bacterium | reverse complement strand
GCCGGCCGTAGAGGCGGCGGATGGTGGTCGGATCCCCCGCTACAACCACGGCGCGATCCGGTCCCGGCCGATAAGGTCTTCGAGCGTCTCGCGCGGGCGGACCTCGGCCCAGTCCGCGCCGTGGACCATCACCTCGGCGACGAGCGGGCGCGAATTGTACGTCGACGCCATCGTCGCGCCATAGGCCCCCGCGGTCATGAAGGCGACGAGATCGCCCGCCTCGACCGCATCGACCGTGCGCCGCGTCGCGAAGGTGTCGCCCGTCTCGCAGACCGGGCCGACGACTGTCGCCGTCGTCGTCTCGGCGCGCGGGCGGACGGCGCGGATGTCGTGCCACGCGTCGTAAAGGCTCGGGCGCAGCAGGTCGTTCATCGCCGCGTCGACGATGACGAATTCGGTCGCGCCGCCGCGCTTGGTGCGGATGACGCGGGTGACGAGGATGCCGGCGTTGCCGACGATGAGCCGGCCGGGCTCGAAGATCAGGCGCACGTCCCAGCCCGCCGTCACCCGCTTCACCATCGCGCCATAGTCGGCGGGCGACGGCGGCAGCGGCTGCGCCGGATCATAGGGGATGCCGAGGCCGCCGCCGAGATCGGCGATCTCGACCCGGTGGCCGGCGGCGCGCAGCTCGGCGATCAGCGCGCCGACCCGCTCGAACGCCGCCTCCAGCGGCGCGAGCGAGCCGAGCTGGCTGCCGATGTGGACCGCGATCCCGACGGGATCGAGACCGGGCAGCGTCTGCGCCTGCGCATAGGCGGCGGGCGCGCGGCCGATGGGGATGCCGAACTTGTTCTCGGCCTTGCCGGTCGAGATCTTGGCGTGGGTGCCGGCGTCGACGTCGGGGTTCACCCGGAAGGCGACGCGCGCGGTGCGCCCGAGCCCGGCAGCGACCGCCGACAGCTCGACCGCCTCCTCCTCCGACTCGATATTGAACTGGCGGATGCCCTTCAGCAGCGCGGCCGCCATCTCGTCGCGGGTCTTGCCGACGCCCGAAAAGACGATGCGCTCGGGCGGGACTCCGGCGGCGAGCGCGCGCTCGATCTCGCCGATCGAAACCGTGTCCGCGCCCGCGCCGAGCCGCGCCAGCGTGCGGATCACCGACAGATTCGGATTGGCCTTCACCGCATAGGCGATGAGCGGATCGCCGAGGCCCGACAGCGCCTCCTGAACAACGCGGAAGTGCCGCTCGATGGTCGCGCTCGAATAGCAATAGAAGGGCGTGCCGACGCGCGCGGCGAGCGCTTCGAGATCGACGTCCTCGGCATGGAGGACGCCATTGCGGAGCTGGAAATGGTCCATGCGGTTCAGCCTGGCGGGGGCAGATCGAAGCGGTCCTCGGACCGCTCCTTCGAGGTCTTGACCGGATCGTCGGCGCGCATCGGCGCGGCCTGCGCCGGCGGCACGAGCATGTCGGCGGGCGTCGGCGTCACCGATGCGCCGCGCGGCGCCGGCGGCAGCCCGGCGCCCGCCGGCGGCTGGATCGGCCCCTTGGAGCCGCAGGCGGCGAGAAGCAGCGCGAGCGCGACGACAGCCCGGGTCACAGCCCCAGCTCCGTCTTCGCGTCGGCGATGCGGGCGCGGACGCCGGCGGGCGAGGTGCCGCCATAGCTCGTGCGGCTGGCGACCGAGGCCTCGACCGTCAGCACGCCGTAGACGCGCTCGTCGATCCGCGCGTCGATGCCCTGAAGCGTCGCCAGCGGCAGCTCGGCGAGGTCGCAGCCCGCCGCTTCCGCCGCCTTCACCGCGCGCCCGGTGATGTGGTGCGCCTCGCGGAACGGCACCCCGCCCTCGCGCACCAGCCAGTCGGCGAGATCGGTGGCGGTCGAAAAGCCGCTGGCGGCCGCCGCGCGCATGCGGTCGGTGCGGAAGGTCAGCGTCTCGACCATGCCGGTCATCGCGGCAAGGCACAGCGCCAGCGTGTCGTAGGACTGGAAGACTGGCTCCTTGTCGTCCTGCATGTCCTTCGAATAGGCGAGCGGCAGGCCCTTCATCGTAACCGCGAGCGCCTGGAATGCGCCAAGCAGCCGCCCCGAATGGCCGCGCACCAGCTCTGCGGCGTCGGGGTTGCGCTTTTGCGGCATGATCGAGGAGCCGGTCGAATAGGCGTCGGGCAGCGCAATGAAGCCATAAGGCTGCGACGCCCAGATGATGATCTCCTCGGCGAGCCGCGACAGGTGCAGCCCGGTCAGCGCCGCCGCCGACAGGAACTCGAGCGCAAAGTCCCGGTCGGAGACGGAATCGAGGCTGTTGGCGGTCGGCCGGTCGAAGCCGAGCGTCGCCGCCGTCGCCTGCCGGTCGAGCGGGAAGGAGGTGCCGGCGAGCGCGGCGCTCCCCAGCGGGCATTCGTTCAAACGGGCGCGCGCGTCGCGGAAACGGCCGCGGTCGCGCCGCGCCATCTCCACATAAGCCATCAGATGGTGGCCGAGCGTCACCGGCTGCGCCACCTGCAGATGGGTGAAGCCAGGTATGATCGTCTCGGCATGCTCTTCGGCGCGGGCCAGAAGCGCGGCCTGAAGGCTCGCAAGCCCGGCGTCGATGGCGTCGATGGCGTCGCGCACCCAAAGACGGAAGTCGGTCGCGACCTGATCGTTGCGCGAACGCGCCGTGTGCAGCCGCCCGGCCGCCGGCCCGATCAGCTCGGCGAGCCGCGTCTCGACATGCATGTGGATGTCTTCGAGCGCGAGATCCTCGACGAGACCGCCGCCGGCATACTCCGCCTCGATCTTCGCCAGCCCGTCGAGGATGGCGGCGACATCGTCGGCCGACAGGATGCCCTGCGCGCGCAGCATCGCCGCATGCGCCTTCGATCCGGCGATGTCCTGACGCCAAAGCCGCTTGTCGAACGGGATCGACGCATTAATTTCGCGCATCACCGCGGACGGCCCGCCTTCGAAGCGGCCGCCCCACAGCGAATTGGAGCCCTCATTGCGCGCGCTGATCGTACTTCTCCTGGCCTCGCTGCCGCTCACGGCCCTGCACGCGGCGGATACGAGAAAGGCCGCGGCCCCGCAAGCAAGCCAGAAGGCGATGCCGGCGGGCAAGCTCGACCGCCGCAACGCCGGCAAGCCCGCGCCCGCCGTCAGCTTCACGACGCGCGATGGCAAATCGCAGACGCTCGCCGACTATCGCGGCAAGCCGGTGCTGGTGAACCTGTGGGCGACCTGGTGCCGGCCCTGCGTCGCCGAGATGCCCGCGCTCGACATCATGGCGCAGCGGCTGGCCGGGCGGGTGACGGTGCT
>JADCGM010000011.1 GCA_020249025.1 Alphaproteobacteria bacterium | reverse complement strand
CCGACCAAGGCCCCCTGGGTGATCCAGGGCCCGGGCGAGAACGCCGGGGTCATCGACATCGGCGACGGCCTCGCCGCCATCTTCAAGATGGAAAGCCACAACCACCCGAGTTTCATTGAGCCCTATCAGGGTGCGGCGACCGGCGTCGGCGGCATCCTGCGCGACGTGTTCACAATGGGCGCGCGCCCCGTCGCCAATCTCAACGCGCTGCGCTTCGGCGCGCCCGATCATCCGAAGACCCGGCACCTGATCGCGGGCGTCGTTGCCGGCATCGGCGGCTATGGCAACTGCGTCGGCGTGCCGACGGTTGGCGGCGAGGTCAATTTCCATCCGGCCTACAACGGCAACATCCTCGTCAACGCGATGACGGTTGGCGTCGCCCACACCGACAAGATCTTCTATTCGGCGGCCGCGGGCGTCGGGAACCCGGTGGTCTACGTCGGATCGAAGACGGGACGCGACGGCATCCACGGCGCGACCATGGCGTCCGCTGAATTCACCGCCGACAGCGAGGACAAGCGCCCGACCGTTCAGGTCGGCGATCCCTTCACTGAAAAGCTGCTGATCGAGGCCTGCCTTGAACTCATGGCCTCGGACGCCATCGTCGCCATCCAGGACATGGGCGCGGCCGGCCTCACCTCCTCGTCGGTCGAGATGGCCTCGAAGGGCGGCGTCGGCATCGAACTCGACATGAACGCCGTGCCCTGCCGCGAGACCGGCATGACGCCCTACGAGATGATGCTGTCGGAAAGCCAGGAGCGCATGCTCATGGTGCTGAAGCCCGGTCGCGAGGCCTTTGCGGAAGCGATCTTCCGCAAGTGGGAGCTCGATTTCGCGGTCATCGGCAAGGTCACCGACACCGGCCGCCTCGTTCTCAAGTGGAACGGCGAGACCGCCGCCGACATCCCGCTCGCCCCGATCGGCGACGATGCGCCCGTCTACGAGCGCCCTTGGGTGCCGACGCCGCCGCGCGCGCCGCTCGCCGATGCGCCCGCCAGTCGCGATCTCGCCGCCGAGCTGCTGACGCTGATGGGATCGCCCGACATCGCCTCGCGCCGCTGGATCTGGGAGCAGTACGACCACATGGTCGGCGCCGACACCGTGCAGCGCCCGGGCGGCGACGCCGCGGTGGTCCGCGTCCATGGCACGCGCAAGGGTCTGGCGATGACCGTCGACTGCACCCCGCGCTACTGCTTTGCGGACCCGGTCGAAGGCGGCAGGCAGGCAATCGCCGAGGCTTATCGCAACCTCACCGCCGTCGGCGCGACCCCGCTCGCCGTCACCGACTGCATGAACTTCGGCAACCCGCAGCGGCCCGAGATCATGGGTCAGTTCGTCGGCTGCATCGAGGGCATGGCGGAGGCCTGCCGCACGCTCGACTTCCCGGTCGTGAGCGGCAACGTCAGCCTTTACAACGAGACCGAAGGCCGCGGCATCCTGCCGACGCCGGGCATCGGCGGCGTCGGCCTGCTTGACGATTACGCCAAGAGCGCGACCATCGCGGTGAAGGCCGCGGGCGAGGACGTGTGGGTGATCGGCGCGAGCCGCGGTCATCTCGGCCAGTCGCTGTGGCTGCGCGAGGTCCACGGCCGCGAGGACGGTCCGCCGCCGCCGGTCGATCTCGCCGCCGAGAAGGCCGCGGGCGACGCCGTGCGCGGGCTCATCCGATCGGGCGTCGCGACCGCCGTCCACGACATCGCCGACGGCGGCCTGCTCGTCGCGCTCGCCGAAATGGCGCTCGCCGGCGGGATCGGCGTCGAGCTCGATGGCGCGCTCGATGCGGGCGCGGCGTTCGGCGAGGATCAAGGCCGCTACATCGTCACGGTGCCCGCCGGTACCGCGATCAGCGCGTCCGTGCCGGCCACGAAGATCGGCCGCACCGGCGGCGATACGGTGGCCGGGGCCAAGCTCGCAGCCCTGCGCACTGCGCACGAAGGCTTCCTGCCAGGGCTGATGAACTAGCCGCCGCCCGCTTGCGACGAGGACGACGATGCTGACCCGCCTGTTCGCGCTTCTCCTCGCCCTCGCCGCCCTTCCCGCTGCGGCGGCGCCGGCGCTTTGGAAGGTCGCGGACCCCGACACCACGATCTGGCTTTACGGCACCGTCCATCTGCTGCCGAAGGGCGAGCCCGGCTTGCAGGGGGCGGCGAAGACCGCCTTCGACACGTCCGACACGCTGGCGCTCGAAGTGCTGCTGCCGAGCGATCCGCAGGTGGCCGCACGCGCCATGTTCCGCCGCGGCCTGTCGTCCAACCTGCCTCCAGTCGTCGACCGGGTGCCGACCGGCAAGCGGCCGGCGCTGACCGCCGCGCTGAAGAGCGCCGCCATCCCCGACGTCGTGCTGCCGAGCATGGAGACGTGGCTGGTGGCGCTCACCCTGTCGACCGCTCAGCTCGCCAAGATGCAGCTCGATGCCGGCGAGGGCGTCGAGGCGCGGCTTCGCGCCGCCGCGCGCGGCAAGAGGCTCGTCGGGCTCGAGACGCTCGACGAGCAGCTGGCGCTGTTCGACGGCTTGCCGGAGGCGGACCAGCGCGAGCTGCTGACTGCGACCGTCGACGAGCTGCCCGCGATGCAGGCCGAGGTCGGGCAGATGCTCGACGCCTGGCGCAAGGGCGACGTCGACCGCCTCGCGGCCGAGATGAACGAGGGGCTCGATGCGACGCCGGGCCTGCGCAAGACGCTGCTGAGCGACCGCAACGCACGCTGGGCGCAGTGGATCAAGACGCGGATGGCGACCCCGGGTTCGGTGTTCGTGGCGGTGGGCGCGGGCCATCTCGCGGGCCCCGACAGCGTGCAGGCGATGCTCGCGAAGCACGGCCTGAAGGCGGAGCGGGTGAAGTAGGCGCGTCCGGCGCCCCGCCCCCACCTTGCCATCCAGCCCCGTCTCCGCTAAGGCGCGCGCTCCCCGGCGGGGTCATCCCTGGAGGCTCGCCGGGCCATTCGTATTGGAGACTGAAAAATGAGCGAAACGCTGACGCTTGAGGCCGAGGCGCGCGATCGGGCTGGCAAGGGAGCCTCCCGTGCACTGCGCCGCGCCGGCCGCGTCCCTGCCGTGATCTACGGCGACAAGCAGGAGCCGGTCGGCATCCACGTCGAGGAGCGCGTCCTCAACAAGATGCTGCAGACGGGCCACTTCATGAACTCGGTCGTCGAGATCGCGACGGGCGGCAAGACCATCCGTACGCTGCCGCGCGACGTCCAGTTCAATCCGGTCACCGACCGTCCGATCCACGTCGACTTCCTGCGCATCGGCGCGAACTCGGCCGTGACCGTCTCGGTCCCGGTCCGCTTCGTCGACGAGGCGAAGTCGCCGGGCATCAAGAAGGGCGGCGTGCTGTCGTGGGTCCGCCATGAGGTCGAGGTCAGCTGCCCGGCCGACGCGATCCCCGACGATCTCGTCTGCTCGCTGGCGGGCGTCGAGATCGGCGAGTCGATCCACATCTCGAAGTTCCAGCTCCCCGCGGGCGTGAAGCCGGTCATCGCCGACCGCGACTTCACCGTCGCGACGATCTCGGCCCCGACCGTCGCGCAGGCTGACGAGGCCGCGCCGGCCGAGGGCGAGTAAGCAGCGCTTTCGCTCCGCCGCTTCGGCGGCGGAGCGACGCTTGCCATGCATCTTCTCGTCGGCCTCGGGAATCCGGGCGCGCAATATGCGCTGCACCGGCACAACGTCGGCTTCATGGCCGCCGACGCCATTGCCGACAGCTGGCGTTTCGACGTCTGGCGGACGAAGTTCCAGGGTCTGGCGGCGGACGGTCGCGCCGGCTCGGCGAAGCTGCTGCTGCTGAAGCCTGCGACCTGGATGAACGAGAGCGGCCGCGCCGTTGGCGAGGCCATGCGCTTCTTCAAGCTGACGCCCGCCGAGGTCACCGTCTTCTACGACGAGCTCGATCTGGAGCCCGGGCGGGTCAAGGTGAAGACCGGCGGCGGCGCGGCGGGCCATAACGGCATCCGCTCGATCGCCGCGCACATCGGCGACGAGTTTCGCCGGGTCCGCATCGGCATCGGCCATCCCGGCCACAAGGAGAGGGTGACCGGGCATGTGCTCGGCAACTTCTCGAAGGCGGAGCTCGACGGCTGGGTGCCGGACGTGCTCGGCGCGATCGCGGCTGAGCTGGAATGGCTGTTGAAGGGCGACGACGCGCGCTTCATGAACGAAGTGTCGCGGCGCACAGGAGAGGATTGAGATGGGTTTCCGCTGCGGGATCGTGGGTCTGCCGAACGTCGGCAAGTCGACGCTGTTCAATGCGCTGACCGAGTCGGCGGCCGCCGCGGCGGCGAACTATCCCTTCTGCACGATCGAGCCCAACGTCGGGCAGGTGCCCGTGCCCGATCCGCGCCTCGACGAGATCGCGCGCATCGCCGGCTCGGCGAAGATCATCGAGACGCAGCTCGCCTTCGTCGACATCGCCGGCCTCGTGCGCGGGGCGTCGAAGGGCGAGGGTCTCGGCAACCAGTTTCTCGCCAACATCCGCGAGACCGACGCCATCGTCCACGTCCTGCGCTGCTTCGAGAACGACGACATCCAGCATGTCGACAACCGCGTCGACCCCATCGCGGATGCCGAGACCGTCGAGACCGAGCTGATGCTCGCCGACCTCGAATCGCTTGAAAAGCGCGTGCCCGCCTTCGCCAAGAAGGCGCAGCAGGGCGACAAGGAGGCGAAGATCGCCGCCTCCGTCCTCGGCCAGGCGCTCGACCTGCTGCGCGAGGGCAAGCCCGCGCGCCTCACCCAGCCCAAGGACGCCGAGGAAGCCCGCGTGCTGGCGCAGGCGCAGCTGCTCACCGGCAAGCCCGTCCTCTACGTCTGCAACGTCGAGGAAGAGTCGGCCGCCACCGGCAACGCCTTCTCCGAGCGCGTCGCCGCCAAGGCCGCGGCCGAGGGCGCGCGCGCCGTCGTCATCTCGGCGGCCATCGAGGCCGAGATCTCGCAGATGGACGCCGCCGACCGCCCCGCCTTCCTGTCCGATCTCGGCCTGACGGAGACCGGCCTCGCCCGCGTCATCCGCGCCGGCTACGACCTTCTCCACCTCATCACCTTCTTCACTGCCGGCCCCAAGGAGGCCCGCGCCTGGACCGTCGAGAAGGGCGCGACCGCCCCCAACGCCGCCGGCGTGATCCACACGGATTTCGAAAAGGGCTTCATCCGCGCCGAAACCATCGCCTACGACGACTATGTCCGGCTCGGCGGCGAAGCTGCGGCGCGCGACGCGGGCAAGCTGCGGCTCGAAGGCAAGGAGTATGTCGTCCACGACGGCGACATCATGCACTTCCGCTTCAATGTGTGAGGGGCGAACCCGACCCCGCCGCCCCTAATCTCCGTCATCACCGCCTTCGCGGGGATGACGGGCGATAATTGGAAACGCGGCGGAGGGTTATCCCGACATGCGCTATCTCGAAGACATCCAGGTCGGCAGCCGGCAGGCCTTCGGCCCCTATGAGGTGACCCGCGAGGAGGTCATCGACTTCGCGCGCAAGTTCGATCCGCAGCCCTTCCACCTCGACGACGCGGCGGCCGCCAAGACCTATTTCGGCCGCCTGTCGGCCTCGGGCTGGCACACGGCAGCCATGACGATGCGGATGATGGTCGACGGCTGGTCGTCGGGCGAGGCGACCGCCAGCCTCGGCTCGCCGGGCGTCGACGAGCTGCGGTGGGTGAAGCCCGTCTATCCGGGCGACACGCTCACCGCCGAAGGCGAGTGCATCGAGGTGACGCCGTCGCGCTCGCGGCCCGACATGGGCTCGGTCCGCAACATCATCACGGTGCGCAACCAGCATGGCGAGACCGTGCTGACGATGCGCTCGATCGGCCTCGTCCGCCGCCGCCCGGCCGACGCCTAGCCCTCCCCGCGCGCCGCCCCCTCGCCCGCCGGGCAGGGCTTGCGCTGCACCGGCCGCGGCTTCGGCGCGGTGCTGGCGAACTCGGTGGAGTCGAGCCGGCCGTCGCGATCGCCGTCGGCCTTGGCGAACTTCGCCTCGGTGCGCACGGCATATTCGGCAAAGCTCAGCCGCCCGTCATGGTCGCTGTCGAGCCGGTCGAACGCCTTGTGGCGCGAGGCCATATACTCGTCATGGCTGACCGCCCCATCGT
>JADCGM010000109.1 GCA_020249025.1 Alphaproteobacteria bacterium | reverse complement strand
GCTGGCGCTGTGCGGCGGCTGCTGCTCCTGCGCGACCTGCCACGTTCTCGTCGACGACGCCTGGACGGCGGCTGCCGGCGGCCCCAACGCCGACGAGAACGACCTGCTCGACAGCTCCGACCACCGCGGCCCGACCTCGCGTCTGTCCTGCCAGATCCAGATGACCGCCGCCCTCGACGGCCTGCGCGTCACCATCGCGCCGGAGGATTGAGCCCTCCCCTCCCGTCCGGGAGCGGAGACTCAAGCCAGCGGCGGCAGTTTCGCCTGCGCCTCGGGATCGCCCAATGCGAGGAAGCCGCCGTTGAGGAAGCGCGGCTTGCCGTAGGGGAAGGCCGTGCCGGCGGCGTCGAAGGTCATTCCGCCCGCCGCGCGCAGCACCGCGTCGCCGGCTGCGGTGTCCCACTCGCAGGTCGGACCGAAGCGCGGGTAGATGTCGGCGCCGCCTTGCGCCACGAGGCAGAATTTCAGTGACGATCCGCTCGCCCGGGTCGCGGCGTTGGGGATGGCGGCGGCATAGGCCTTCGTCGCATCGTCGAGATGGCTGCGGCTCGTCACCACGATCGGGCGCAGCGCCAGCCGCCGCGTCGCAATGCGCTCGCGCACCCGCCCCGGCCCCTCGACCCAGGCCCCGGTCCCGGCGAGCCCGGTCCACAGCGTGCCGTCGCGCGGGGCCAGCACCAACCCGAGCACGGGAACGCCGCCCTCGATGAGCGCGACGTTGACCGAATAGTCGGCCCCGCCCGAGATGAAGTCCTTGGTGCCGTCGAGCGGATCGATGAGCCAGAAGCGCGCGCAGGCGTCGGGAGTGATCCCGGCGGCGCTCGCCTCCTCGCCGACAATGACGGCGTCGGGCTCGATCGCGCGCAGCGCGTCGGTGAGCAGCGCCTCAGCGCGCTCGTCGGCTTCGGTGACGGGGGACAGGTCGGCCTTGTCGCGCGCGGTGACGCCCGCGGCGCGCACCGTCTCGATCAGCTCACCCGCGGCGCGGACCGCGGGACGCAACGCATCCAGAAGCGCAAGACTCATGGGGGCGGGCTATAGCCGAGCCGCGCGCGAAAGCGACTAGCGAATTAGGCGTCGGCGAACAGATCGGCGGACGCGATGCCCAGCCGGTCGATGTGACGGCGGATGCGCGGCCAGTCTTCGCGCAGGAACGCCTCGCGCTCGCTGGCGATGAGCTTGTCGCGCGCGCCCTTCTCGACGAACAGCCCGAGCCCGCGGCGCGCGGCGACGAGGCCCGCGTTCTGAAGCTCCTGATAGGCCTTGGAGACGGTCAGCGGATTGACCTCGCGGTCGGCGGCCAGCGCCCGAACCGAGGGCAGCGGATCGCCCGCCGCATAGCGGCCGTCGATGATGCCCGCGACGATGAGATCACGGATCTGGAGATAGATCGGTCGCGCGTCCTGCCACATGGCTGTCCTATGTACCTAGGACGGCATGACAGTCAAGCCCTTCAGCCATTCCAGGTCCGCAACAGGTCGTCGACCAACGGCCGCGGGCGTTCGTCCAACGGCTTTGCGGGCGAGCCGATGAAGACGAAACCGGCGATGCGCTCGCCGGGTTCGGCGAGGGCGGCGTGGACGGCGGGCGAGAAGGCCGGCCAGCCGGTCAGCCAGTTGGCGACATAGCCCTTGGCGTGCGCGGCGAGCATGAGGTTCTGGGTGACCGCGCCCGCCGACAGCTCCTGCTCCCACAAGGGGATATGGCTCGGCTGCACCGGGCGGCTGAGCACGACGATGAGCGCCGGGGCCTGCGTAGCGAAGGCGCGCATCGCCTGCGCCTCAAGCCGGCCGGCGTCGGGCTTTTCGGCCCGGTAGGCGGCCTCGAGCAGATCGGCGAAGGCGTCGCGCGCCTCGGCCAGGATGTGCACGAAGCGCCACGGCGCAAGCTTGCCGTGATCGGGCACCCGCGAGGCGAGCGCCACCAGCTCGCGCACCCCCTCGGCGTCGGGGCCGGGCGCGACCATGTCGCGCGCCTTCCCCGAGCGGCGGGTGGCGATGAGCGACAGCGGGGTGGAGAGATCGTTGAAAGCGTCCATGGCTCCGCCCCTACCCCATCCCGTCATCCCGACGAAAGTCAGGACCGGTCGCCGCTCCCTGCGCGCAGGAACGGGAGAACCCCCGCCCGTCGAACCGGGCCGCGCGCCGGTCGTTCAGGGGCTATACAGTCCGCGAAGGCCACGCCTATGCTGCGCGCCATGACTGGCGGGCCGGGCAAGTGCCTGCCGGAGGGGCAGATTAGGGGAGTTTTCCATGGTTCAGCCTTCCGCTGACCCGACCGCGGCTGGCGTTGCCGCGGCGCCGGGCGACGGCAAGACGTGGTT
The DNA here is from genome assembly GCA_020249025.1 of Alphaproteobacteria bacterium. Lineage (GTDB taxonomy): Bacteria > Pseudomonadota > Alphaproteobacteria > Sphingomonadales > Sphingomonadaceae > JADCGM01. The sequence continues at coordinate 463 of JADCGM010000109.1, read as the reverse complement.
CGGCCACCCGCGCCAGCTGGCGCGCCTGTTCACCACCGAGATGTGGGAACGCTTCGGCTACTACGGCATGCGCGCGCTGCTCGTGCTGTTCCTGACCGACCATTTCCTGTTCAGCGACACCGAGGCCGGCGGCCTCTACGGCGGCTTCACCAGCCTCGTCTATCTGACCCCGCTGTTCGGCGGCCTGCTCGCCGACCGCTATCTGGGGTCGAAGCGCTCGGTGAAGCTCGGCGCGATCCTCATGTCGCTCGGCTATCTCGGCCTGTGCTTCAACGGCCCCGTCGCCAAGCCCTATTTCGAGACCGGCGGCCAGCGCTACGAGGTCGTGGCGGAAACCAGCGGCGAGGCGAAGACGCAGTTCGTCGTAGCCGGGGGCCAGCGCTTCCAGATCAAGGGCAACGAGGACGGCTCGATCACGCTGATCGGCTCGGACGGATCGGTGCTGCCGCAGACCATCGCCAAG
>JADCGM010000108.1 GCA_020249025.1 Alphaproteobacteria bacterium | reverse complement strand
TGGAATTCGCTGCGCGCGCCGGGCGGCGACGGGCCGTCGGGCCGGCTCGCCGAGCTGATCGACCGCGACCTCGGCGGACTCGAGGGCTTCGCCCAGCGCTTCAAGGCCGAGGCCGTGGGCCATTTCGCCAGCGGCTGGGCGTGGCTGGTGCTGAGCGGCGAGCGGCTCGACGTGATCTCCACCCATGACGGCGACAGCGTCATCGCCCACGACAGCGTGCGCCCCCTCCTCGTGCTCGATCTCTGGGAGCACGCCTATTATCTCGACTACCAGAACCGCCGCCCCGACTTCGTCGACGCCTTCCTCGGCCAGACGATCAACTGGGACTTCGCCGCCGAAAACCTTGGCTGACGGCCGCCTCTTGCCCCTTCGGGGCAGCGGGGCCATAGCGTGCGGCCATGCATGACATCCGCCTGATCCGCACCGAGCCCGCCGCGTTCGACGCCGGGCTGGCCCGCCGCGGGTTCGCCCCGGCCTCCGAGCGGCTGCTGGCGCTCGACAGCGAGCGCCGCGCCGCGATGACCGCCGCGCAGGAGCGCACCGCGCTGCGCAACACCTCGAGCGCCCGCTTCGGTCAGGTTCAGGGCCGGCTGAAGGTCGCCGCCACCGTCGCCGAGCGCTTCGAGGCGGAAAAGGAGCTGGAGGAGCTTCGGACCTTCGTCGCCGCAATGAAGGGCGAGATCGCCGAACTGGAGGCGACAGCCGAGCGGCTCGACGGCGAGCTGTCGGCCGAGCTGGCGGCGCTGCCCAACCTGCCCGCCGACGATGTGCCCGAGGGGGCGGACGAGACCGGCAACGCCGTCGTCCACCTGCGCGGCACGCCACGCGCGCTGGGCTTCGAGGCGAAGGAGCATGATGCGCTCGGCGAGCGGCTCGGGCTCGATTTCGAGGCGGCGGCGCGGATCGCGGGGGCGCGCTTCGCGGTGCTGCGCGGCGGCGTCGCCCGGCTGCACCGCGCGCTTGGCCAGTTCATGCTCGACGTGCAGACGCGCGAGAACGGCTATACCGAGGTGATCCCGCCCGTGCTGGTGCGCGGCGATGCGATGTTCGGAACCGGCCAGCTGCCGAAGTTCGGCGAGGACTCGTTCCAGACCACCGACGGCCGCTGGCTGATCCCGACCGCCGAGGTGTCGCTCACGAATATCGCCCGCGAGCAGATCCTGAGCGACAGGGAATTGCCGCTGCGCTTCTGCGCGCTCACCCCCTGCTTCCGCTCGGAAGCGGGGGCGGCCGGGCGCGATACGCGCGGCATGATCCGCCAGCACCAGTTCGAGAAGGTCGAGCTCGTCTCGATCGTGCCGCCCGACCAGTCGGAGGCCGAGCATGAGCGGATGACCGCCTGCGCCGAAGGCATCCTCGACCGGCTGGGCCTCGCCTACCGGCGGATGCTGCTGTGCGCGGGCGACATGGGCTTCACTGCCCGCAAGACCTACGATCTCGAGGTCTGGCTGCCAGGGCAGAACCAGTATCGCGAAATAAGCTCCTGCTCCAACTGCGGCGACTTCCAGGCGCGGCGCATGGATGCCCGCTTCAAGCGCGAGGGCGAGAAGGGGACGCAGTTCCTGCATACGCTCAACGGCTCCGGCCTCGCGGTCGGCCGCACGCTCGTCGCGGTGCTGGAGACCTACCAGCAGGCCGACGGCTCGGTCGCGATCCCTGACGCCCTCCTCCCCTACATGGGCGGGCTGACGGTGCTGGAGCCGATGTGAGGATCCTCGTCACCAACGATGACGGCGTCCACGCCCCCGGCATCGAGGTGCTGGAGGCGATCGCGCGCGAGCTGTCGGACGATGTCTGGACGGTCGCGCCCGCCGAGGAGCAGTCGGGCGCGGGCCATTCGCTGACGCTCGCCGAGCCGGTGCGCGTCCGCCAGCTCGCGACGCGGCGCTATGCGGTGCGCGGCACGCCGACCGATGCGGTGATGATGGCGGTCGGCGTGGTGATGAAGGACCACCGGCCCGATCTCGTGCTGTCGGGGGTCAACCGCGGCGCCAATCTCGCCGAGGACGTGACCTATTCGGGCACGGTGTCGGCAGCGATGGAGGGCACGCTGGCGGGTATCCGCTCGATCGCATTGAGCCAGACGCTCGGCGGGCTGGAGGGCGAAGCTGAGCCGTTCGAGTGCGCGCGCGTCTGGGGGCCGCGGGTGATCCGGGCGCTGCTCGATGCGCCGTGGACGCCCGGCGTGCTTGTCAACGTCAACTTCCCGCCGGTGCGCTCGGCCGAGGTGCGCGGCGTGCGCGTCACCGAGCAGGGCTTCCACGATTACGGCCGGCTGGTGATCGACGCACGGCGCGATCCGCGTGGCAATCCCTATTACTGGTTCGGGCTCGGGCCGGACGCCAAGGTGCCGGGCCACGAGACCGATTTGAAGGCGATCCGCGAGAGCCATATCTCGGTGACCCCGCTCCACCTCGATCTGACCCATTATCCGACGATTCCGGCGCTCCGCGGGGCGTTGGCGGGATTGGCGGACGCGGCGGCCTCGGGATAGGCTGCCGCCATGCGGGGGATGATGCGCTTCGTCGGTCCGGGCAGCCTCATGGTGCTGCTCGCCGCCTGTGCGACGACGCCGCCCCCCGCGCCCGCGCCCCGGCCCATGGCCCAGACGCCGGCCCCGGCGCCGGTCGCGCAGGCGCCCGCACCCAAGCCGCAGCCACCCGCGTGGACGCCCCGCAAGGTCGTCGCCGATGCGGTCGAGGTGCCGGCCGCCTCGGTGACCGTGACCGCGGGCGACAGCCTCGGTCGGATCGCGGCGCGCTTCGGGGTGTCGCCGGGCGCGATCGCCGCCGAGAACGGGCTGGCGTCGCCCTTCACGATCAAGGTCGGCCAGACGTTGCGCATTCCCGGCGGCCGCTATCACCGCGTGAAGCCGGGTGAGACCGGCATCGCCATCGCCCGGGCCTATGGCGTGAAGTGGGGTGACGTTGTCACCGCCAATGCGCTGGAGGCGCCGTTCACGCTGGCAGCGGGCCAGCGGCTGCGGCTGCCGGGCGCGAAGGAAGTCGCGGCGATGTCGCTCGAACAGCGCGCCGAGGCCTTCAAGGTCGATATCGACGATCTGGTGACGGGGTCCGAACCCGCCGCCGCAACGCCGCCGCGGCCGCGTCCGCAGCGTCCGGCCGCGACCCAGAGCGCGCGCGTTACGCCTCCGGCGGCGACACCGCCCGCCGTCACGCCCCCGGCCGCTGCCGCCTCCGCGCCGCCCAAGGCGGTGGCGCAGGCGCCGCTGCCCCGGCGTCAGCCGCCGTCGAAGCCGCTCGTCGAGCCGGCGGCGTTCAGCGGCCGCTTTTCCTGGCCGCTCGAAGGCCGGGTGATCTCCACCTTCGGGCCGAAACCGGGCGGCCGTTACAACGACGGGATCAATATCAAGGCGACAGCTGGCGCGCCGGTGCGCGCGGCCGCCGACGGCGTCGTCGCCTATGCGGGCGATGGGCTCGAAGGCTTCGGCGGCCTGGTGCTGATCCGCCACGGCGACGGCTGGGTCACGGCCTATGCGCACAATGAGGAGCTGCTGGTCAGCCGCGGCCAGGCGGTGAAGCGCGGCGACATCGTCGCCCGCGCCGGCGCCACCGGGTCGGTCGACGAGCCGCAGCTCCACTTCGAGATCCGCCGCGGCCGTAACCCGGTCAACCCGCTGACCATGCTGCCGCCGCGGACGAGCAGCTAGTCGTCCCGCTCCCCCGAACCGGGGGAGGGCGCAGGCGGTGGAGCCTTACCCCGCCAGCCCCAGATGCGCGCGCAGCGCACGGCGGGCGGACCAACAGGTCTCCCAGAGATCGGGATTGCCGAGATCGTCAGGGGCGATGGTCTCGGGCCAGTGCGCTTCGACGAGGCGGTGGAGGCCCTCCCATTTGCCGTCGTCGAGCAGGAAGCGCGGGTCGATGGCGGCCATCGCCGCGGCGTCCACCGCGACGCGCAGACGCAGGCAGGCCGGGCCGCCGCCGTTGCGCATCGATTCGCGCACGTCCTTGACGATCAGCTGGCGGATCGGGCCGTTGCCGGCGACGAGCTCCTGAAGCCAGGTCCAGACCGACGGCGTCTCCTGCGCCTCGCCGGGCAGGACGAGCGCCATGCCACCGCTGGGCAGCGACACCAGCTGCGAGTTGAACAGATAGGAACGGATGGCGTCCGCAAGGCTGACCCGGCTCGCCGGCACTTCGACGACGACCGCCTCGGGCAGACGGGTGCGGATCGCGTCATAGAGCGCCTGCGGGTCCTCGAACGCCTGTTCGTGCGTGAACAGCACGGTCTCGTTGGCGACCGCAACGACGTCGTTGTGGAACGCGCCCGCATCGATGGCGGCGACGCTCTGCTGAACGAACAGCGTGCGGGCCGGGTCGAGCCCGTGGCGGCGCGCGATGGCCTCGAAGGCGCGGCGGTCCTGCCGGGCCGGGAAGCCGCCCGCGCGCTGCTCGCCATAGACGAAGACCTCGACGCCGGGCGCGCCATGGTGCGCGCACAGCCGCATGTGGTTGGCCGCCCCCTCGTCGCCGAGCTTCGCCAGCACCGGGCCATGGACGGCGAAGTGGCGCGTATCCGCGAAGATGGTGCGCAGCGTCGCCTCGGTTTCGGGGGCTTCGATCGAGCGGTGGAGCATCGTCGACAGATTGGCGACCGACAGGTGGCAGCGGCCGTCGCGGGTGTCGGGGCCAGGCGAGACAGTGGCGGCGTTCGCCGTCCACATCGCCGAGGCGGCCGAGACGTTGCGGAGCAGCCCCGGATCGGCGGCCCAGGCGGCGGCGCAGACCTCGGCGTCGGTGCCGGCGAAGCCGATCCCGCGCAGCACATGGGCGTTGGGCCGTTCGAGCGGCAACAGGAATCCCTGCGGCAGGCCGAGGTCCATCAGCGCGCGCATTTTGGCCAGACCCTGCAGCGCGGCGAGGCGCGGGCGCGCGGTCTGCCCGGCGTTGTTGGCCGAGGCGATGTTGCCGAAGCTCAGGCCGGCGTAATTGTGGGTCGGGCCGATCAGCCCGTCGAAGTTGATCTCGACGAAGCTCATCGCACTGGCTCCGCAAGGCCGGTGGCGATCGAACCCTCCGGCGCGTCGGCCTCGAGGCTGGCGACCGGCCAGGCGCAATAGTCGGCGGCGTAATAGGCGCTCGGGCGGTGGTTGCCGGAAAGGCCGATGCCGCCGAAGGGCGCGTTCGAGGCGGCGCCGTTGGTCGGCCGGTTCCAGTTGACGACGCCGGCGCGGCTCGCCGCCCAGAAGCGGTCGTAGAGCGCCGCGTCGCCGCCGATGAGACCTGCCGACAGGCCGAAGCGGGTGGCGTTGGCGGCGGCCACCGCGGCGTCCCAGTCGGATACCCGGATCAGCTGAAGCAGCGGCCCGAAATGCTCCTCGTCGGAGATGCCGCCCGCATCGGTGATGTCGACGAGCGCGGGGGTGAGGAAGGGACGGTCGGCCTGCGGGCGGACGAGCGCGCGGATGGCCTTGCCGCCGCGGGCGAGGAGATCGGCATGGCCGCGCTCCAGCCGGTCGGCGGCGCGGTTGTCGATGACCGGCCCCATGAACGGCTGCGGATCGTCGAAGGGCGCGCCGACGATGAGGCGGTCGGCGAGCGCCGTCACGGCCTCGATGAGCGGGCCGTGCGCGCCGTCGCGGACGATGAGGCGGCGCGCGCAGGTGCAGCGCTGCCCGGCCGAGAGATAGCCGGACTGGACGACGAGTGCGGCCGCCGCGGCGATGGCGTCGGGCGCAAGGTCCCAGACGATGAGCGGATTGTTGCCGCCCATCTCCAACGCGAGGATCTTGTGCGGCGTCTCGGCGAACTGGCGGGCGAGCGCCGCGCCGGTGGGGCCGGAGCCGGTGAACAGCAGCCCGTCGATGTCCGGGTGGCCGGCCAGCGCGCGGCCGGTGTCGCCCGCCCCCTGAACGACGCTCAGGACGCCGGCGGGCAGCCCCGCCTCCGCCCAGAGCGCCGCCATCATCTCCGCCACCGCGGGCGTCAGCTCGGAGGGCTTGAAGACCACCGTGTTCCCGGCGAGCAGGGCGGGGACGATATGGCCGTTCGGCAGGTGCGCCGGGAAGTTGTAGGGGCCGAGCACGGCGAGAACGCCATGCGGCTTGTGGCGCAGCGTCTGGCGGACGCCTGCGGCCTCACCGCTGCGCGTCCCCGCGCGCTCGGCCTGCGCCGTCACCGAGATGTCGACCTTGCCCGCGACCGAGGCGACTTCGGTCTTCGTCTCCCAGAAGGGCTTGCCGGTCTCGCGCGAGATCAGCCGGGCGAAGTCGTCGCCGCGCGCCTTCACGAGATTGCGATAGGCGGCGACGATGGCGATGCGCGCATCAAGCGGGGTCGCCGCCCAGCCGGGGGCGGCGGCGCGCGCGGCGCGCACCGCGGCGTCGACCGCAGCCGCATCCGCCGCTGGCCCGCGCCACACGACATCGCCGGTGCAGGGGTCGGTGGAGATCAGCTCAGAGGGCGACATGACGGACCTCGCATCCGGGTTCGAGACGGGCGGCGGCGGCTTCCGCCTGCGGAACGGTGAGACCGGCCGCGCCCGTGCCGAGATGGCCGAACCAGGCGCGGAAGTCGGCAAGCTCGCCGGCGGCGCACAACGCCCGGGGCAGGCCATCAGGGCCGGTGGCGATGGCGGCGATGCGGTCGATGCGGCTCTCGCGCACGGTCTTGATCTGGTCGGTCCGGCAATCGAGCGTCGGGCCACCATCGAAGATGTCGACATAGCCCGAATGCGCGAAGCCTTCGGCCTCGAGCAGCTTCTGTGCCGGCACGCCGCTGTCGTGCGGGCGACCGATGACGGCACGTGCATCGTCCGGCAGCATCGACACATAGATCGGATGCTTGGGCATCAGATCGGCGATGAACTGGTTGCCGTGGAGCGCATTGAAGCGGTCGGCTTCCTGGAAGGGCATGCCGAAGAATTTCGCCCCGAGCCCGTCCCAGAAGGGCGAGCCGCCGTCGTCGGCGAGCCAGCCGCGCAGCTCGGCGAGCACCCGCTCGGCGAAGCGGGCGCGGTGCTGGGCGATGAACAGGTAGCGCGCGCGGGCAAGCAGCCGCCCGAGGCCACCGGTGCGCAGCTCAGGGTGGAGGAACAGGCCGCCCACCTCGCTCGACCCGTCATAGTCGTTGAC
>JADCGM010000107.1 GCA_020249025.1 Alphaproteobacteria bacterium | reverse complement strand
CCGGGCTCGGCCTCGCCATCGCGCGGGGCGATGCGGCGCCCGACAAGGCGCTGCTGGCGCGCTATCGCCGGCCCGAGCCGCGGCTGGCGCTGGGGCAGGCGCTCGGCGGCGTGGCGACGGCGATGATGGACGTGTCCGACGGTCTGCTCATCGATGCGGGGCGGATGGCGGCGGCGAGCGGCGTCGCGGTCGAGATCGATCTGACGGCGATGCCGGTGTCCGAGGCGGCGCGGGCAAGGATCGCGCTCGGTGACGAGGCGCTGCTCGCGCTGGCGACGGCCGGGGACGATTACGAAGTGCTGTTCGCGGCCTCCGACGCCGCAGCCGTCCGCGCCGCCGCGGCGGCTGCGAAGACGCCCGTCACGGCCATCGGCCGGATCGTCGAGGGGGCGGGGCTGCGGGTGTCGGGGCGCGGCGGCCTGCTGACGCCCGATCATCTCGGCTGGGAGCACTAGCCGCGCGCTTGCATCGCGCACGGCACTTTGCCACAAGCCGCGGCAACGAAAATATGGCCGCGATGCGTCCGCATCGGGCTGCAACGAAGGGGACAGGGGATAATGGATCCAGTGGTCATTGCGATCCTGTGCGGCCTGGTGGCCGTGCTCTACGGGATCGTCACCTCGCAGCAGGTGCTGCGGGCCTCGGCCGGAAACGCCCGCATGCAGGAGGTCGCCTCGGCGATCCAGGAAGGCGCGCAGGCCTATCTCGCCAAGCAGTATTCGACCATCGCCATCGTCGGCGTGATCGTCGCTGCGGTCGTGTTCGTGTCGCTCGGCCTCTACACGGCGGTCGGCTTCGTGATCGGCGCGGTGCTGTCGGGTGTGACGGGGTTCATCGGAATGAACATCTCGGTGAAGGCCAACGTCCGCACCGCGGAAGCCGCGCGGCAGGGCCTGCAGGCCGGCCTGACGATGGCGTTCCGCTCGGGCGCGGTGACGGGCATGCTCGTCGCCGGCCTCGCGCTGCTCGCGATCGCGGTCTATTACTACTACCTCACGGCGATGGCGGGCTATGAGCTCGGCGTCGACGAGGAGCGCCGCGAGATCATCAAGGCGCTGACCGGCCTTGCCTTCGGCTCCTCGCTGATCTCGATCTTCGCGCGTCTGGGCGGCGGCATCTTCACCAAGGCCGCCGACGTCGGCGCCGACATGGTCGGCAAGAACGAGCTCGGCTTCGACGAGGACGACGACCGCAACCCGGGCGTCATCGCGGACAACGTCGGCGACAACGTCGGCGACTGCGCCGGCATGGCCGCCGACCTGTTCGAGACCTATGTCGTGACCGTCGGCGCGACGATGGTTCTCATCGCGCTCCTCATCGCGGGCGCGGACGCCTCGAAGCTGATGTCGCTGCCGCTGCTCGCGGGCGGCGTCTGCATCGTCACCTCGATCATCGGCACCTATTTCGTCCGCCTCGGGTCGGGCGGCTCGATCATGGGCGCGCTCTACAAGGGCTTCGTGGTGACGGCGATCCTGTCGATCCCGGCGCTGTGGTTCGCCACCTCGATGATCTTCCCGGACATGAATGCCGCCATCGGCGCGTCGGCCGACGCCGCCGCGACCGGCCCGGTGCTCACCGGCATGACGCTGTTCTACTGCATGGTCCTCGGTCTTGCCGTCACCGGCCTGATCGTCTGGATCACGGAGTATTACACCGGCACCGGCTACCGTCCGGTCCAGTCGATCGCCAAGGCCTCGGACTCCGGCCACGGCACCAACGTCATCCAGGGCCTCGCGGTCTCGATGGAGTCGACGGCGCTGCCGACGCTCGTCATCGTCGCCGGCATCATCGTCAGCTATCAGCTGGCGGGCCTGATCGGCATCGCCTTCGCCGCGACCTCGATGCTGGCGCTGGCCGGCGTGGTCGTCGCGCTCGACGCCTACGGTCCGGTCACCGACAACGCCGGCGGCATCGCCGAGATGTCGGGCCTCGAGGGCGAGGTGCGCGAGCGCACCGACGCGCTCGACGCGGTCGGCAACACGACGAAGGCGGTCACCAAGGGCTATGCGATCGGCTCGGCCGGTCTCGCGGCGCTGGTGCTGTTCGCGACCTACACGGAAGACCTCTCGCGCTTCTTTGGCGGCGTCGAGGTCAACTTCTCGCTGTCGAACCCCTATGTCGTCGTCGGGCTGCTGCTCGGCGCGCTGCTGCCGTACCTGTTCGGCGGCATGGCGATGACGGCGGTGGGCCGCACCGCGAGCGCCGTGGCGCAGGACATCCGCGCGCAGTTCAAGGAGAACGGCCCGGACATCATCGCGCGCAAGGTACGTCCGAACTACGCCCGCACCGTCAGCCTCGTCACCGCCGGCGCGATCAAGGAGATGATCGTTCCGTCGCTGCTGCCGGTGCTGGCGCCGATCGTCGTCTATTTCGGCATCACCGCGATCGCGGGCCAGGGCGACGGCTTCGCCGCGCTGGGCGCGCTGCTGATGGGCGTGATCGTCTCGGGCCTGTTCGTCGCCATCTCGATGACCTCGGGCGGCGGCGCGTGGGACAACGCCAAGAAGGTCATCGAAGTCGGTGCCTACGGTGGCAAGGGCAGCCCTGCCCACCAGGCGGCGGTGACCGGCGACACGGTCGGCGATCCCTACAAGGACACCGCCGGTCCGGCGGTGAACCCGATGATCAAGATCACCAACCTCGTCGCGCTGCTGCTGCTGGCGGCGCTGGCGCACGGCTAAGCCGCCCGACGGGGTTGCGGTGAACGCATCGCGTTCGCCGCAACCCCGCGAGCCGGCTTAACCCGGACGGCCTGCGGGCGGCCTGTCCGCCCGACAGGACCGACGGCGCGGGACTTGCTCCCGCGCCTTTTTCTTTGCCCACTTGCCCCGGATTTCCGCGAAGTTCCCCCCTTTTCGCCGGACACAGTCGCGCTATCATCGCGGGAAAACGGCGTGGGGGATCATCATGCTCTGGGGTTGCGCTTTTCTCGTTGCGGCAGCCATTGCCGGTGCCGCGCAGGCGGCCCCGCCGCCGCGGATTCCAGCCGAGACCTTCGGGCGGTTGCCCTTCATCGAGGATCCCAAGCTGTCGCCCGACGGAAGCACGATCGCGGCCAAGCTTTCGGTCAACGGCAAGCAGATCTTCGCCTTCATCCCGCTGACCGGCGGCGCGCCGCGGCTGGCGCCCGTGCCGGAGCGGGCGTCGATTAGCTGGTTCAACTGGGCCAATTCTGACCGGGCGCTGATCAGCCTCTGGACGACCTCCACGGTCGAAGGGACGGAGATCGCCATCACCCGGCTGGTGTCCGCATCGCGGTCGGGCGGGGCCTCGGTGCGGCTCAACTGGAAGCCGGGCGCGCAGTTCGGCGACAATGTCATCCACATCCCGACCGGCGGCGGCGACCGCATCCTGATGGCGTCGACAGAGACGATCTACAGCAACTATCCCGGTTTCTATCCCTCGGTGATCGAGATCGATGTCGCGACCGGCAAGTCCCGGCGGGTCATCGCTGAGCGCTCGGGGATCCGGGCCTGGTATGCCGACCACACGGGCGCCATCCGGCTGGGGCGCGGCTACGACCGCCAGAAGAACATCGGCAAGTTCGTCTATCGGCCGGGTGCGGAGGGGCTGTTCAGGGTCATCGACCGGGTCGATTATGACAGCGCGGAGGAAGGGCTCGACATCGCCTATTTGACGCCTGACCCAGACAAGCTCGTCGTCATCTCGGATGGGGACGGGCGTCAGGCGCTCTACGAATATGACATCGCCACCCAGAAGATCGGCGCGCGGCTCTGGGGGCATGCGACCTACGATCTCGACGATATCCAGGTCAGGGACGGGGTGCTGCTCGGGGTGGACTATGTCGATGACATGCCGCGTACCGATTGGGTCGATCCGGAGCTGAAGGAGGTTCAGGCGAGCATCGACAAGGCGATCCCGGCGGGCATGGCGGCGCGGATCGTCAGCATGACGCCCGACAAGACGATCCTGCTTGTAAGGATGAGCGGCCCGACCAATCCTGGCGCCTTCTATGTCTTCGATCGCCGCGACGGAAAGATGCGCCGGCTGGCGCAGATCAACGACGGCCTGAAGCCGGGCCAGCTCGCGCCGGTGAAGCCTGTCAGCTACAAGGCGCGCGACGGGCTCAATATCCCCGGCTACCTGACGCTGCCCGTCGGGCGCGCGCCGAAGAACCTGCCGTTCATCATCATGCCGCATGGCGGACCCGCCGTGCGCGACGCGATGGACTATGATCACTGGGTGCAGTTCCTCGCCAACCGCGGCTATGCCGTGCTGCAGCCCAACTACCGCGGGTCGACCGGCTTCGGCACGGCGCACCAGGACGCCGGCGACGGCGAGTGGGGCCTGAAGATGCAGGACGACCTGGCCGACGGCGTCGCCTGGGCAGTGGCGCAGGGCATCGCCGATCCCAAGCGCGTCTGCATCGTCGGTGGGTCCTACGGCGGCTATGCAGCGATGCAGGGGCTGGTGCGCGATCCCGATCTCTACCGCTGCGCGGTGTCGTTTGCGGGCGTCAGCCACATGAAGTCGCTGCTCGCGTTCAACCGCAACTTCCTGAACTACAAGCGCGTCCGGAAGCAGCTGAAGACCTCGGCCCCCGATTTCGATGCGATTTCGCCGGTGAATTCAGTCGACCGCATCAAGGCGCCGCTGCTCCTCGTCCACGGCAAGGACGACCTGCGGGTGCCCTTCGACCAGTCGACCCGCATGTATGCGGCGATGACCAAGGCCGGGAAGACGGTCGAGTTCGTGCCGCAGGAGAAGGGCGACCACCATCTGTCGATCGAGGCCGACCGCATCGGCTTCCTGACCGCGATGGAGAGCTTCCTCGCCCGCTACAATCCGGCGGACTGAGGCGCCGTTACGTCCCGTTCGGGCCGCCGCCCGGACCGCCTGCGGCACCGCCGACGCCGGCGCGGCCGATGTTGCCGAAGAGATCCTGGAAGAAGCCGCTCTCACGGCCCAGAGTCGGCGTCTTGTCGCTCTCGGGCGTGATGTTGGCGATCTGCTCCTTGCCGCGACGCTCGACCTTGGCGACCGTGCCCTTGTCGTCGAAGGTGATGGCGATGATCTGCTGCTGGGCAACCGTCGGAACGCGGAACGCGAACTGGCGTGTCTCGCGCGACAGATAATACCAGGTGCGATCGTCCCAGGCGCCGGCGATCGACGGCCGGCCGAGGGTCGCCTGCACCGACTGGCGATTGTCGACGCCGGGGGCGACCGACTGAACCAGCGATTCGTCGGCAACGTAGCCGATGTTGTTCGGGATGCGCGTGCATGCGGACAGGGCGAGAGCACTCGCCACGAGCAGAACCGGGACCGCCTTGCGCATGCGCACCTCCACTTACCGCGTTGAAAGCTGCGGCGTCCGGCTCAATATGCGCGAACGAGGGTCCTCCACAAGCGCGAGGACGCCGCAGGACAGCGCCAGGGGCAAAGATGGGCCTTCTCGACCGATTCCGTATGGCCGCGCCGCGCGCGCCGCTCGACGATCTCTATCACGCCGTGGTGGCGCGGGCCCGCGACCCGCTCTGGTATACGGCCGGCGCCGTTCCCGACACGGTCGACGGCCGCTTCGACATGGTGGCGCTGATCACCTCGCTGGTGCTGATCCGGCTCGAACGCGAGACGGATCCGGCGCACACCGTGGCGCTGACCGAGCGCTTCGTCGACGACATGGACGGCTCGCTGCGCGAACTGGGCGTCGGCGACATGACTATCGGCAAGCATGTCGGGCGGACGGTGAGCGCGCTCGGCGGCCGGCTCGGGGCCTATCGCTCGGCGCTGGCGGGCGAGGTCGAGCCGCTGAGCGCAGCGCTGGCGCGCAACCTCTATCGCGGCGCGCCGCCGTCGGCGGAGGCGCTGGAGTGGACGGCCGCCCAGGCGCAGGCGCTGGCGGATGCGCTGGCCGACTGGCCGGCGGACGCGCTGCTCGCCGGCCGCCTGCCGTGAGCGCGCCTGAGTTCAGCCGCCTGCTGCGGCTGTCCGAGATCGGCGCGACGGCGACGGCGCACAGTCTTTCGGCATCCGACGCCGAGCGGGCCGCGCTG
>JADCGM010000106.1 GCA_020249025.1 Alphaproteobacteria bacterium | reverse complement strand
GGTCAGCGCGCCGACCGGGCACAGGTCGATGACATTGCCCTGTAGCTCGGAGGTCAGCGAACGCTCGAGATAGGTGGTGATCTGCTCGTTCTCGCCGCGGAAGACGATGCCGATCTCCTCGACGCCTGCCACCTCCTCGGCGAAGCGGACGCAGCGCGTGCACTGGATGCAGCGCGTCATGATCGTCTTGACGAGCGGCCCCATGTACTTCTCGGTGACGGCGCGCTTGTTCTCCTCGTAGCGCGTGAAGCCGCGCCCATAGGCCACCGCCTGATCCTGCAGATCGCACTCACCGCCCTGATCGCAGATCGGGCAGTCGAGCGGGTGGTTGATGAGCAGGAACTCCATCACGCCCTCGCGCGCCTTCTTCACGCGCTCCGAGGTCGTCGAGATGACCTGGCCGTCGGCGGCAGGCATCGCGCAGGACGCGACCGGCTTCGGCGACTTCTCCATATCGACGAGACACATACGGCAGTTGCCGGCGATCGACAGCCGCTCGTGGTAGCAGAATCGCGGGATCTCGCGCCCCGCCGCCTCACAGGCCTGCAGGACGGTGGCGCCGTTGGGCACCTCCACTTCGATCCCGTCGACGGTCAGCTTGGGCATATCAGTTCGGCCCCGACGTGGTTTCGGTAAGCGCGGTCACCCGCTCATAAAGTGCCTCGGCGACGCCGGCGCGCAGCGACTGCCGGGTCAGCGCGACACGCGCCTTGTCGTCGACGCAGCCCGGCATCGCCGGCTGCAGCGCACGGATCGCGTTCATTTCCTCGGGCGAGCCAGCGCGCGAGCGGATGAGCGCGTCGGCGGACGGCAGGTCGCCATCGACGAGACAGGCTGCGAACGACCGCATCGGGTTGGGCTGCGACGGCACGCCCGCCAGTGTTTCCGCGACCGGCAGCAGCACCAGCGGCGCGGCATCGAACTTGCGCAGATAGACGGCGCGGGCGAGCCCTGCGCGGTAGAAGTCCTTCTGCGCGCCGAGCCTGAAGCCGCCGACGCCGGTCAGGCACGACGGGCCGTCCTCGGCGCGAACCAGCTTGCCGATCGCCGCGCCAGACTCGCTTTTGTCCGCCGGGATCGCCAGCACCTGGGCCGAAGCCTCCGGATTGCGCTTTACGAGGCAGGCGAAGAAGCCGTCGAGCGCGCGCGTCTTGGCATCGAGCTCGTCGGACTTCGACGTGCGCGTCACCGACGCCTTGTCAGTCGGCGCGGCAGCCTCCTGCGCCGACAGCGGAGCTGCCAGCGTCAGCGCGGCGACCGCGGACAGAAGCGAAACCCGCATCATTCCGCCGCCTCGCGCATCGGCGCCCGCTTGGCGGCGATGCGCCGCTCGATCTCGGGGCGGAAGTGCCGGATCAGGCCCTGGATCGGCCACGCGGCTGCGTCGCCGAGCGCGCAGATCGTATGGCCCTCGACCTCGGTCGTTACTTCCAGCAGCAGATCGATCTCGTGCGGCTCGGCATTGCCCTCGGCCAGCCGCTCCATCACGCGCCACATCCAGCCGGTGCCCTCGCGGCACGGCGTGCACTGGCCGCAGCTCTCGTGCTTGTAGAAGTAGCTGATCCGGCTGATCGCGCGGACGATATCGGTCGACTTGTCCATGACAATGACCGCCGCCGTGCCGAGGCCCGACTTGAGATCACGCAGGCCGTCGAAGTCCATCGGCGCGTCGATGATCTCGTTCGCGGGCACCAGCGGCACCGATGACCCGCCCGGGATCACCGCGAGCAGATTGTCCCAGCCGCCACGGATGCCGCCGCAATGCTTCTCGATGAGTTCGCGGAACGGGATCCCCATCGCCTCTTCGACGACGCAAGGCTTGTTCACATGGCCGCTGATCTGGAAGAGCTTGGTGCCCTCGTTCTTCGGGCGGCCGATCCCCGCGAACCACGCCGCGCCGCGGCGCAGAATGGTCGGGACGACCGCGATCGACTCGACGTTGTTGACCGTCGTCGGGCAGCCATACAGGCCGACGCCTGCCGGGAATGGCGGCTTCAAGCGCGGACGGCCCGGCTTGCCCTCGAGGCTTTCGAGCATCGCGGTTTCTTCGCCGCAGATGTAGGCCCCTGCCCCGCGGTGCAGGAAGACGTCAAAGTCGTAGCCCGACTTCGAGGCGTTCTTGCCGATCAGCCCCTTGTCATAGGCCTCGTCGATCGCCGCCTGCAGCACCTTGGCCTCGGCGATATACTCTCCGCGGATGTAGATGTAGGCCGCGCGCGCCCGCATCGCATAGCCGGCCAGCAGCGCGCCCTCGATCAGCTTGTGCGGATCGTGGCGGATGATCTCGCGGTCCTTGCACGAACCCGGCTCGGACTCGTCGGCGTTGATGACAAGGAAGCTCGGGCGGCCCGGCGCCGGCTCCTTGGGCATGAAGCTCCACTTCATGCCGGTCGGGAAGCCCGCGCCACCGCGGCCGCGCAGGCCCGAGGCCTTGATCGCGTCGATAATGGCGTCCTGGCCGACCGCCATGAGCGCCTTGGTGTCCGCCCAGTCGCCACGCTTTTTGGCAGCGGCAAGGTTCCACGACTGGAAGCCGTAGAGGTTCGTGAAGATCCGGTCCTTGTCAGCGAGCATCGTCGCCGTCCTTGCGCTTGGCGTGCTGCGAGGCGTTGAGGGCGATGAAGACGGCACCCAGCGCGATCCACACCGCGATGCTGTCATCGCCCTGCACCGAGCGCACGAGCGCGACCAGCATGAACAGGACGCCGAGCAGCGCGAAGGCGTTCTTCTTCAGGGCTTCCGTCACGCCGCCACCTCCGTCAGCGAGGTCGGGCCGCCCTCGGGGCAGCTCGCTTGGCGGCCGGTCTGCGAGCCCGGCTTCGGCGTCTCGCCGCGCGCAAGCGCATCGAGGATTGCGGTCATCGTCTCGGCCGTGAGGTCTTCGTAGTTGTCGTCGTTGATCTGGACCATCGGCGCATTGGCGCAGGTGCCCATGCACTCGACCTCGGACAGCGTGAACAGCCCGTCCTCGGTTATTGCGCCCTTCTTCAGGCCGCGCGCCTTGCAGGCCGCCATGATGTCCTCGGCGCCGCGCAGCATGCACGGCGTGGTGCCGCAGACCTGCACATGGAAGCGGCCGACCGGCTTCAAGTTGAACATCGTGTAGAAGGTCGCGACCTCGAGCGCGCGCATCGGCGGCATGTCGAGCTGCTTCGCAACGAACTCGATCACCGGCCCCGGCAACCAGGCATGACCCGTCTGCGCGCCCATCTGGTACTGCGCGAGATGCAGAAGCGGGATGATCGCCGAATGCTGACGGCCCGGCGGATAACGGCCGAGGATCGTCTCGACCTCCTTCACATTCTCAGGAGTCCAGGCGAAGTCCTTGAACGCGCTCGGCTCGAACCGGGCGTCCTTGGCCTCGCCGGTGCTGCTGTAGCTGCCTGCGGTCACCGAACGAACTCCACTCGGCTGATCTTGTCGCCGCTGAACGAATAGATGGAGATCACCTCGAAGGGCGCGGTCTGCGGACTGCGGAACACCTTCTCGTGAAGGACGACATGATCGCCGACCGCATAGGTGGCGAGAACGTCGGCGCGGTTCTGCGGAAACTCCGCGAACATCTTGGCCAGACCGCTGCGCACGCCCTCGCGGCCGTCCCGCAGCACGTCGCCGCGGTAGACCGCCTCGCAGGCGTCCTCGGTCATCATCGCCGCATAGCCGTCCGCGTCCTGCGCATTGTAGCGCGCCATCAGCGCCTCGACGGCGGCGATCCGATCGGCAGACGTCACCGGTCGACCTCCCCGAACACGATGTCGAGCGAGCCGAGGATTGCCGGCGCGTCGGCCAGCATGTGCCCGCGACACATGAAGTCCATCGCCTGGAGGTGCGAGAAGCCGGTCGGGCGGATCTTCACCCGGTACGGCTTGTTGCTGCCGTCCGAGACCAGATAGATGCCGAACTCGCCCTTCGGGCTCTCGGTGCCGACGTAAACCTCGCCCGCGGGCACGTGGAAGCCCTCGGTATAGAGCTTGAAGTGGTGGATGAGCCCCTCCATGGAGCGCTTCATCTCGCCGCGCTTGGGCGGCACCACCTTGCGGTCGAGGCTGGCGACCGGGCCGGGGCGCATCTCGTCGAGGCACTGCTTGATGATGCGCAGGCTCTGGAGGCACTCCTCGTAACGCACGATCCAGCGGTCGTAGCAGTCGCCGTGCTTGCCGATAGGGATGTCGAAATCCATGCGGTCGTAGACGTCGTAGGGCTGCGACTTGCGCAGATCCCACGGGATGCCGCTGGCGCGGATCATCGGGCCTGTGAAGCCCCACTTGATCGCGTCCTCGGCCGAGACGACGCCGATGTCGACATTGCGCTGCTTGAAGATGCGGTTGTGCGCGACGAGGTCGTACATCTCGCGCAGCACCTTCGGGAAGCGCTCGCACCAGGCGTAGATGTCCTCGGCAAGGCCGTCGGGCAGGTCCTGATGGACGCCGCCGGGGCGGAAATAGGCCGCGTGCATGCGAGCGCCCGAGACGCGCTCGTAGAAGGCCATCAGATACTCGCGCTCCTCGAACAGCCACAGGATCGGCGTCAGCGCGCCGACGTCCATCGCGTGGGTCGTGAGGTTGAGGATGTGGTTCATGAGCCGCGTCAGCTCGGCGAACATGACGCGGATATACTGGCCGCGGATCGGCACCTCGACACCGGTCAGCTTCTCGATGGCGAGCACATAGGAGTGCTCCATGCACATCGGCGAGCAGTAATCGAGGCGGTCCATATAGGGGAGCGCCTGGAGGTAGGTCTTGTATTCGCAGAGCTTCTCGGT
>JADCGM010000105.1 GCA_020249025.1 Alphaproteobacteria bacterium | reverse complement strand
GACATGGGCCGCGCTCATACGGCCCCCTCCGCGCGCGCCGCCGTCCGGCTGCCGCCGAGCAACGTCGCCGCCAGCACCGCGGCGATCATCGCCGCTGCGGGCGCCAGCATCATCCACGGCGCCTGGAACAGATAGGCGCGGCTGTCGGCGAGCATGTTGCCCCAGGTCGCCTCGTCGAGCGGCGCGCCGATGCCGAGAAAGGACAGCGCCGTCTCGGCGATGAGCATGTCGCCGACATGGAAGGCCGCGAGCGCCGCCAGCGTCGGCCGCATCCCGGGCAGCACATGCCGCCACAGCAGCCGCGCTTCGCCCACCCCGGCGAGCCGCGCGGCCGTCACATAGTCGCGGGTCAGCAGGCTCGACGCCTCGGCGAAGGTCACCCGTGCGAAAATCGGCGAGGTCAGCAGCCCGAGCACAAGCACCAGCGTCGCGAACCCCTGCCCGATCAGCGCGACCAGGCAGATCGCGGCGACGAGCCCCGGAAAGGCCAGCGTCAGGTTGATGAGCTGCAGCCCGGCGCGGCGGCCGATTCCCTCGGGCCGCGCCCGCGCCGTCGCCAGCCCGAGCGCGATCCCGACCGTGCCGGCGATCAGCGTCGCCGCCACCGCGACTCCCAGCGACCAGGGCGCGCCCGCCACCACCCGCGCCAGCACGTCGCGGCCGAGATGGTCGGTGCCGAGCGCATGCCCGGCGCTGAGCGGGGCGCTGAAGCGGGCGTAGAGATCGATCGCCCCCGCATCCGCCCCCACCAGCGGCGCCGCCGCCAGCATCGCCGCCAGCGGCGCGAGCAGCAGCACGCCGACGCGGCGCGAGCCCGCCAGGCCGAGGCGCGCGGTCAGCGTCATGCCGCGCGGATCCGCGGATCGAGCAGCCGGATCGCCACATCGGTCAGCGCGCCCGCGACGAACACGAGCAGGCAGATCACCAGCACCAGCGCCTGCACCACCGGAAAATCGAGATTGAGCGTCGACTGGACGAGCAGCCGCCCCAGCCCGGGCCAGCCGAAGATCGTCTCGGTGACGACCGCGCCCGAAACGAGGAAGGCGAACTGCGCCCCGAGCAGCGCCACCGCGCCGAGCAGCGCGTTGGGCAGCACATGCCGCCACAGGATGCGCGCGGGCGCGAGGCCGGCGGCGCGCGCGGTCCGCACATAGTCCTGCCCGAGCGCCCCGGTCACGTTGGCGGCGACCACGCGTGCGAGCTTCGGCACCAGCAGCGCCGCCAGCGTCAGCGTCGGCATGATCCACGACGACGGCCGCTCGGCCCCGAACGCCGGCAGCCAGTTGAGCGACACCGCGAACAGCTGGATCAGCAGCAGCGCCACGACGATGCCGGGCACGCTCTGCACGAAAACGATGGCGCCCAGCGCCATGCGCCGCCCGGCGCGCTCGGGCGCGGTCCCCAGCCACAGCCCGAGCGGCTGCCCGCAGATCACCGCCGTCAGCAGCGCGAGCAGCGCCAGCAGCACCGTGTTGGGCAAGGCGTCGAGCACCGACTGCAGGGCCGGCTGGCCGCTGGCGAGCGAGTCCCCGAACTCGCCGCGCACGATATCGCCGAGGTAGCGAGCATATTGCACCGGGATCGGCTGGTCGAAGCCATATTGCGCCTGCACCGCCTGCAAGGTCTCGGCGTCGGCGTCCTCGCCGGCGATGACGATGGCGGGGTCGCCGGTGACGCGCAGCGCGACGAACAGCAGCGTCAGCACCGCCAGCGTCAGCAGCAGGAAATCGAGGGCCCGGCGCGCCAGAGCGGCGGCCAGGCGCGGCGCATCATGCATCGGCGGGGTCGCGGACGCGCCCATCGGCAGGTTCGCGCGGATCGATGAGGATCCGGAACACCCGGGCCAGCATCGCATCCGTCGCGCGCGCCCGCTCCGCCGCCACATC
Source organism: Alphaproteobacteria bacterium (assembly GCA_020249025.1). GTDB lineage: Bacteria > Pseudomonadota > Alphaproteobacteria > Sphingomonadales > Sphingomonadaceae > JADCGM01. Next base: position 2,161 of record JADCGM010000105.1, on the reverse strand, counting down.
GGGCGCCGCGGGCGCATCGCGCAACTCGTCGAGCGCCACGCCGCGCAGCTCGGCGACGGTGCGCTCCAGCCGGTCGATACGGTCGTTGGCCGCCGCCAGCTCGACGGTCAGCGCCATGGCGATGGTGAGCACATCCTCGGCCTCCTGACAGCCGAGGCTGTAGGGCCGGCGGCCGCGGCCCAGACCGATCAGCGTGGCGACGGCATCGGCGCTGCTCATGAGGCAGGTCCCTTTCGCTTGATGTTTTCCCAGACCGGCACGCGGTTGGCGATGCCGACCCCGGCCAGGTCTGGCTGGTGGCCGTAGATGTCGATCTGCTCGACGAGCAGCAGCGCCGGCGCGACCTCGCGGTAGCGCCGCGCCATCGCCTTCAGCGCCGCCTCGCGCTCGCGCTCGTCGAGCCGCGCAGTGGCCGCCGACAGCTCGCCGGCCACCGCCTTGTCACAGAAGAACGGTTTGGGGCGCTTGCAGGAGAAGCTCTCCATCGGCCGGGTGACGTCGTTGTACGGAGCGCTGTTCCACGTCGCGCCAAAGGCGTCGACCGTCCACAGATTGCCGCCGAGTTTGCGGAGGTAATCGGCAAGCGTGATCACCCGGATCGTCGGGCGGACGCCGATCTTGCGCAGATCGCTCGCCACCGACTGGAAGATGAGGCTGTCGGCCGGAAACGCGTTGGTCTGAACCTCGATGGTCAGCGGAAAGCCGTTGGGATAGCCGGCCTCGGCCAGCAGCTTGCGCGCCCGCGCCGGATCGTGCGCCAGCGGCGGCAGCGTCGGATCGTGGCCGAAGCTGCCGCGCGGCGCCGGCTGGCTCGCCGGGCGGCCGTAGCCGCGCAGCAGCACCCGCGCCAGCGCCTCGCGGTCGACCGCGAGATTGAGCGCCTGCCGCACCCGCTGATCCTTGAGCGGGCTCGGCCCCGGGCGCTGGTTGATGAGCGCGATCGACATCACCGACATCGATGGCACCGTCAGCGTCGGCACCCGCCGGTCGTGGAGCCGGTCGATCTCCTCGATCTCGACCGGCGCGATATCGACGTCGCGGGACAGCAGCGCCTGCGTCCGCACCGCCGCATCGGGAAGCTCGACGAACTCCAGCCGCGCCATCGCGCCCCGCCGCCAGGCGTAGGGGTTGCGGACGAGCGTCACCGTGCGGCGGCGCTGATCCCAGCCGGCCAGCCGGTAGGGGCCCGTGCCGACAGGAGCGAAGGCGAAGTCGGCCGGCCCGCGCTCCGCCCAGGCGCGCGGCTCGACCATCAGCGCCGCGATCAGGCGCTTGGGCAGGATCGGATCGGGGCGGTTGGTCTCGACGATCAGCTCGAAGGGACCGGCCGCCATCGCCTTGTCGAGCGTGCGCAGCTCGTTGCCAACGACGGTCTTCTTGCCGCCCGGCCCGGCGAGCCAGTTGAGCACCGCCGCCGCCGTCGCCGCATCGAAGGGGCGTCCGTTCGAATAGCGGACGCCGCGCCGGATATCGAACCGCCAGCGCGTCGGCGTCACCATCGTCCAGCGCGTCGCCAGCGCCGGGGCGAGCCGCCCCTGCTCATCAAGCCGGGTCAGCCCGTCGTAGAGCGCATACCAGACGAGCGTGCCGGGCCGGCCGTTGCCCTTGAACGGATCGCCGCGCGACACCGGCAGCGTGTTGACCCCGATGCGCAGCGTGTCCGCCGCCGCGGGCGTTGCCGCGGCCAGAAGACAGAGCAGGAGGGCGACCAGCCGGCGCAAGCGCGTGCCCCTATTTCTCGCCGACGAGAACGTACCAGTCGCCGATGCCGTCCTTCTTGGGCAGCTTCAGTTCGAGCACGCGGTCGGATGCGAAGCCGGCTGCCGCCATGTCGGCGAGCAGGTCGTCGTTCGAATAGATCGACCAGAAGGCCTCACCGTTGAACACCGTGTCCCACGCCCGCTCGACCTGCCTGACGAGCGTCGGCTCGAAGCGGGTCGGCACGTCCTGATGGATGACCATGCCGCCGGGGCGGCAGACGCGCGCCGCCTCCTTGAACATCGCCTGCCGCTTCTCGCGGCCGATCTCATGGAGCAGGTTGTGGCTGACGACGAGGTCGAAGCTTCCGTCCTCGAAGGCGAGGCGGCTGGCGTCGAGCTGGTGGAAGTGGACCGGCAGTTCCATCGCTTCGGCTCGGGCATGCGCATAGCGCAGCATGCCG
>JADCGM010000104.1 GCA_020249025.1 Alphaproteobacteria bacterium | reverse complement strand
TCCGAAGCCGACCGCGCCCGGCTGCTGGAGGCGCTGCTCGCCCCCGTCGAGGCCGACGAGGACGACCGTGCGCTCGCCACGCAGCTTCTCGCCGAGCGCTCGCCCGAAGACATCGCCGCAGCGCTCGTGCGGTCGCACCGCGCCAAGCTGCCCGCCGCGGAAGAGCTTCTCGACGCCGGCGAGCGCCCCGCGCCCTCGGGTCCGCGCGCCGGCTTCGAGGATACGGTCTGGTTCCGAATGGACATCGGCCGCCGCCACAGCGCCGATCCGCGCTGGCTGCTGCCGCTGCTCTGCCGCCGCGGCCACATCACCCGGCAGGAGATCGGCGCGATCCGCATCGCAGCAGGCGAGACCTGGTTCGAAATTCCGCGCGCCGCCGCGCAGCGCTTCTGGGCCGCCGTCCGCCGCACCGCCGATGCCGAATCGGACGGCGAGGCCGGCGTGCAGATCGAGCCGGTCCCCGGCCGCCCGCGTGACATCGCCCGCGAGAATCGCGGCGCGCGCCCCGGCGGTCCGCCGCCGCGCCCGCACCGCGGACGGCCGCGCTAGCGCAGCGCGCGCTCGGCGGCGAGCCGGCTCATCAGGATCGCGGCGCGCTGGGCCTGCGTCTCCAGGCTTTTGAGATCGACGCTTTCGCCGGGCGCATGCGCGCCTTGCCCTGCCGGTCCGAGCCCGACCAGCCCGTCCACGTCCTTCGCAACGAAGGCGATGTCGCCCGCCCCGCGCCGCGCCGGATCGAGTTCGGGCATAGTGGGAAGGCCCATGTCGGCGTTCACGTCGTTGAGGCGGGCCAGCAGCGCGCGGTTGCCCGCCGTCGGTGCCATCGGCGGATAACGCTCCTCGAAGGCGAATTCGGCCGCCGTCCCCGGCAGACTCCGCGCCACAATCGCGGCCATCTTCGCCCGCACCCGCGCCGTCTGCTCGGGCGTCAGCGTGCGAACGTCGCCGTTCGCGACGGCCACCGCCGGGATGATGTTCGACTTTCCGGTCGCCGTCGCCTTCGCCCCCGAGGCGTCCATGTCCGCCGTCGCCCCGACGGCCGCGACGCCGACGTTGAACGTCAGGTTCGGCTCGGGAAGTGCGGTGCGGAAGGCGGTGAGGATTCGCGCCAGCTCATAGGCCGCGCCATCGCCAGCGTAAGATGAGAAGATCCCGCTCGAATGCCCTGACTTCGCTGTGATTTTCAGCGACCAGTCGTTGGACGAGCGCCGCGCAATCGAACCCATGTCCTGCCCGTTCTCGCGCGACAGATTCTCGAAGTCGAGCGCCACGTCGGCGCGCTTGCCGGCCGCGATCAGATCGGCGCGCGCCACCGGGATGGGCGACCCCGCATCCTCTTCGTCGCCGGTCAGCACCACCTCAATGTTGGCGTCCCTCAGCGTGCCGGCGGCCTTCCTCGCCCGCAGCGCCGCGACGATCACGACGATCCCGCCCTTGTCGTCGCCGACCCCCGGGCCGACCGCCCGGTCGCCCTGCTGCTCGAAGCGCTGGAACGGCGAATCCGGCTCGAACACCGTGTCCAGATGCCCGATCAACAGCAGCCGCTTGCGGCCCGGCTTGCCCCTGTGCGTCGCAATCAGGTGCCCGGCGCGCCCGGTCTCGGGCAGCGGCTTCCAGACGGTCGTGAAGCCGAGCGCGTCGAACTCGGCGCGCATCATCGCACCGACCTTCGCGACCCCGGCATGATTGTGAGTGCCGCTGTTCTCGTTCACCAGCCGTTCGAGCAGCGCGATCGTCCGCTCCCGCTCCGCCTCGACGGTCGCCGTCATCGCCGTTTCGGCCTTGGACAGCCCGGCCCAGGCCGGGGCGGCAGCGATCAGAAGAGTGGCGGCCAGCAGCTTGCGCATATCGACTCCAACGGCTCGGACCGGGACTACATGCCGCAAGCCGATCGTCCGCGCAGCCCAAATCGAGAGGCGACAACCGCAAGTCGGCGTGCCATGTTACGGTCCTCGCAAGCAAAAAGGCCCCACCCGTGTCGGCTGTGTCCCGTGCCTACGCCTATCCGATCCAGGTCGTGTCCGAGGACATCGACTTCATGGGTCACGTCAACAATGCGGTCTACCTCAAGTGGGTGCAGGCCGCGGTCATCGACTATTGGCAGCGGGTGGCCCCGCCGGAGGCGGTCGCCAAGCATCTCTGGGTCGCGCTGAAGCACGAGATCACCTACCGCCGCCCGGCCTTCCTCGACGACGGCATCATCGCCGAGGTGATCGCCGAGGGCGCGGAGGGCGCGCGCACCTTCTTCTCAACCATGTTCAAGCGCGGCGAGGAGGTCGTCGCCGAGGTGAAGAGCAGCTGGTGCTGCCTCGACGCCGCGACCAAGCGCCCGGCCCGCCTCGCCCGCGAGGTGCTGGCGCGCTTCCTGCCGGCCTAGTTCCGATCCGCCGACGCAGCCGATGCCCCGCCCGGTCCGCGCGCTCGCCTTCGACGTGTTCGGCACGGTCGTCGACTGGCGCTCGAGCATCGCCCGGCAGGCCGAAGCGATCCTGACCGCCGCCGGCGTCACCGGGATCGACCCCTTCGATTTCGCCGACCGCTGGCGGGCGCGCTACCCCGGCGCGGTGCGCGCCTCGAACGAGGCGGGGCGCGGCTTCGTGCTGCTCGACGTCATCCACCGCGAGACGCTCGACCGCGTGCTGGGCGACCTCGACCTCGCGCTCGGCGAGCCCGAGCGGGCCGCGCTCGTCGCCTGCTGGCACCGCCTCGATCCCTGGCCCGACGCCGCCGAGGGCCTGCGCCGTCTGCGCGCGCTTGTCCCGGTCGCGGCCTGTTCCAACGGCCATGTCGCGCTGATCGTGACGATGACGCGCCATGGCGGTCTGGTCTGGGACGCCGTCCTCGGCGCGGAGTTCGCAGGGGCCTACAAGCCGGCCGCCATCACCTATCAGTCGACCGCGGCGGCGCTGGGCATCGAGCCCGGCGAGCTGATGATGGTCGCGGCGCATCACGCCGATCTCGCCGCCGCCCGCGCTGCTGGGCTGCAGTGCGCCTTTGTCAGCCGCCCGATGGAATATGGCGGCCGCCCCGCGCCGGACGCCGCCTATGCGCAGGAATGGGAGCTGAGCGTGACGAGCTTTCTGGAACTGGCCGACGCGCTGCCGCCGCTGCTCGCGCGCTAGGTGCAGGCGGCGCTGCGGCGCACCATCACATTGCCGATGTCGAGGGTCCCGCCGCAGGCCGAGCAGCGGATTTCAGGAACGAACGACGCGCCGCAGCCATCATGGCGGATGACGATGGGCGCGCCCTCGGGCGCCGCGCAATGCCCATCCCCCCAGGCCTGCAGCGCGATCAGGACAGGCACGAAGTCGGCGCCCTTGGCGGTCAGCGCATAGGTCG
>JADCGM010000103.1 GCA_020249025.1 Alphaproteobacteria bacterium | reverse complement strand
GGGCGATAGGCGAAGTCCGGGATCGCCGCCCAGTTGCGCGGATCGATGCGGACGCGACGGCCGGCCTCGGGATCGCGGTTGCGGTTGCTGTCGTCGGAATAGGTCAGCGCCTCGGCCTGCAGCCGGTTGAGGCGCTGGACCACATCGTAGCGATAGGCCTCGGCCTGCCGCAGGAAGCGGCGGTGACCTTCGAGATCGGTTCCGGCTGCGGCCATCGACAGGCTGCGCAGCGCGATCGCCGGACTGACGAGCGCGAAGCCGCCGACGATGGCGCTCTGCTCGCGCTGCTGCGCGAACTGGCGCTCGGCATAGGCATCGAACAGCTGCGAGGTCAGCTTCTCGCCCTCGAGCGCGAGCAGGCCGCGGTAGTTGACCGGCAGGTCCTCCACCCGGGCGACGCCGTAGCGTTTCAGCACCTCGGCCTTGAAGGCGGCGAAATGGGGATCGTCGGGATCGTGGCTGTCGCCGATGCGGCGCAGGTCGCGCTGGATGGCGATATCGGTCTCGATCCGGGTCGGGGTCGGCGCCAGGGCCAGCGCGACGTCGGGCGCGACGCGGGGCACAAGGATCGTGGTCAGCGCCCACAGCGCCAGCAGCGCGACGAGGGCCGAACGCGGATCGCGGGCGAGCGCCGACACGGCGACGATGCCGAGCACCCAGACCAGCAGATAACCCGCATAGCCGAGCGCCAGCACGGCCGCGGCGAGCGGCGGGGCATCCGCAGCAGCGATCAGCCACGCCAGCGCCACCAGCCCCGGCGTCAGCATCAGCGCGGCGAGTCCGCCAAGCGCTAGCGTCTTGCCGGCGAGCAGCTGCGCCGGAGTTGCCCCGTGCGCGCGCAGCATCCGCAGCGTGCCGCTGCGCCGCTCGGCGGCGAGCAGGCCGAAGCCGATGAAGACGAGCACCAGCGGGGTCAGCACCTGCAGCACGAAGGCCGGGGTCAGCTGCCCGAACCGGGCGAGCAGCGAGGACTGGCGGACGTCGCCGAAGTTGGCGCTGTTCTGTCGGTGGCCCTCCAGATAGATCATGTTGCCGGTGAAGCGGTCGACGCCCGGATCGAAGGCGGCGAGCGCGGGCAGCGGGCGGAAGACGAAGTGCCCGTAGTGGACCATCCGGTGCGGATGACGGGCCGGCGCGCCGTCGAATTCGCTGTCGGCCGTCGCCTGATAGCGCGCGCGCAGCTCGTCATTGGCGTTGCGATGCGCGATCGAGGTCAGCGCCGCCACCGCCGACAGCGCCAGCAGCATGAGCACGGCGAGGCGGGCGACGCGGCTGCGCCGCATCAGCCGCCATTCGTTGCGGGCAACTTGCCGCGCGACGCTCATGCCGCGGCCGCGTCGCCGTAGCGGCGGTGCAGCGCCCGCACGTCGATGCCGTCGGCGGGGCGGACCTCCTCGACGATGCGTCCCGCGGCAAGAAAGCCGATGCGGTCGGCGCAGTCGGCGGCGCCGAGAAGGTCGTGGGTCACCATCAGGATCGCGGTCCCGCGCGCCTTCAGTGTTCCGACCAGCGCATTGAAGTCGGCGGTGGCGCGCGGATCGAGCCCGGTCGTCGGCTCGTCGAGCAGCAGCACGGGGACGTCGCGCAGCACGGCGAGCGCGATCGCCACCTTCTGGCGCATGCCCTTCGAATAGCCGGCGACACGGCGGTCGCGCGCCTCGGGCTGGAGGCCGGCGGCGTCGAGCGCGGCGTCGATCGTACCGGCCGCGGGCTCGGCCCCGGTCAGTGCGGTGAAATAGGCGATGTTCTCCCGCGCGGTCAGCTGCTCGTAGAGCGCGACATTCTCGGGAAGATAGGCGATGCGCGCGCGCGCCGCGTCGGCGTCGGCGACCGGATCGACGCCCGCCACCGCCAGCCGGCCCGCATCCGGGCGCAGGAAGCCGAGCAGCGCCGACAGCGTCGTCGACTTGCCGGCGCCGTTGCCGCCGAGCAGCGCATAGACCTCGCCCGCGGCGACGCTGAGCGACAGGCCGTCGAGGACGCGGCGGTCGCCGCGGGACAGCACGAGATCGGCGATGGCGATGACGGGATTGGGCTGGGTCATGCCGCGCTTGATCGCCATTCGGGCGGCCGCTGTCAACGACACGTTATAACATGGCATTGACACCGCGCCCGGACCGGCTAGAGGCGCAAGCGATGATACAAGGTATCCCGTTCCAGATCCGAAACGGAAGGCTTCCGATGGTTCCTGCCGCGCTCCGCCGTTCGCTGCTCCTCGCCACCGCCCTCACGGTCTCGACGCCCGTGCTCGCCGAGGAGGCCGCCGACGTCGGCGCCGAGGAGATCGTGGTCACCGCGGTGCGCCAGGCCTATCGCGGCGACTTCGCGCTCAACGAGATCCCGCAGTCGATCGCGGTCATCGACACCCGCGCGCTTCAGGACAACAACATCGTCCGCCTGACCGACGCGCTCGACCTCAACGCCGGCGTGGCGCGGCAGAACAATTTCGGCGGACTTTGGGACGCCTATGCGGTGCGCGGCTTCACCGGCGACGAGAATCTGCCGAGCGGCTATCTCGTGAACGGCTTCAACGGCGGCCGCGGCTTCGGCGGCCCGCGCGATGTCGCCGGCATTGAGCGGATCGAGATCCTGAAAGGTCCGAACGCGGCGCTGTTCGGGCGCGGCGAGCCGGGCGGCACCATCAACATCGTGACAAAGCAGCCGCTGTTCGACGCCACCCGCGCGACGCTGTCGGCAAGCTACGGCAGCTACAAGGCGCGCCGCGCCGACGCCGACGTCAACGTCGCCCCCGACAGCCGCATCGCGGTGCGGCTGATCGGCTATTACGAGGACGCCGAGAGCTTCCGCGACACCATCGAGAGCGAGCGCTTCGGCTTCCTGCCCTCGGTCGGCGTGCGGCTCGGCGAGGACACGACGCTCGTCTACAATCTCGAACTGACGCGGCAGGAAGTGCCCTTCGACCGCGGCGTCGTCGCGATCAACGGCCAACTCGGCGCGATCCCGCGCACCCGCTTCCTCGGCGAGCCCGGCGACGGCCCGATCGAGGCCGATGCGACCGGCCACCAGCTCCAGCTCCAGCACGCGTTCAGCGATGCGTGGAGTCTGCTTCTGGGCGGCAGCGCACGCTCGACGAGCCTTGAGGGTTTCTCGACCGAGGCGGAGCTGACCCCGGCGCGCCAGAAGCTGTTGACCGACGGCCAGTCGCTGTCGCGCCAGCGCCGCTTCCGCGACTATGACGCCGACCATTATGTCGTGCGCGGCGAGCTGGCGGGCGATGTCGAGATCGCCGGGATGCGCCACCGCATCCTCGCCGGCGCCGACTTCGACCAGTTCGAGAACAGCCAGCTCTTCCTGCGCTTCCGCCCGCCGGCGGTGAGCGGCAATCCGACCGATCTGGCGGCGAACATCATCAACGTCCGCGCCCCCGTCTATGGCCGCTTCCCGCTGCCAGCGCCGGGTCCGCAGACCAACCGGCTCGACGTGCAGAAAGCGACGGGCTTCTACGTTCAGGACCAGATCGCGCTCAGCGACCGGATCCAGATCCGGCTCGGCGGGCGCTATGACAGCTTCTCGCTGCGCTCGCTCAACCGCGCCAACGCCAGCCAGCAGCGCCGCAGCTTCGACCGCTTCAGTCCGCAGGCCGGGCTGGTCTGGGAGGCGAACCCGGCGCTCTCGCTCTACGTCAGCTACGGCGAGGGCTTCCGATCCAACATCGGCGCGACCGCGGCGGGGGCGATCTTCGACCCCGAAACCAGCCGCGCCTTCGAGACCGGCGCGAAGTTCGGTCTGTTCGGCAATGCGCTGACCGGCACCGTCGCCTATTTCCGGCTGACAAAGTCCAACGTGCTCGCCGCCGATCCGGCCAACCCCGGCTTCTCGCTGCCGATCGGCAAGGCGGGCAGCGACGGCATCGAGATCGATCTGACCGGCAAGCTGCCCGGCGGGCTCGAACTTCTCGCCTCCTACGCCTATGTCGACGCCGAGGCGCGCAGCAGCGTGCTCGATCCCAATTTCGCGCTCCAGATCCGCGCCGGCGACCGGCTGATCAACGTGCCGCGCCACAGCGTCAATGTGCAGGTCTCGCGCACCATCGACCTCGGGGCGACGGAGCTGCGCCTCGGCGGCGGCGTGCAGCATGTCGGGCGGCGGCTCGGCGAAACCGCGACAGCGTTCGAACTGCCCGCCTACACGCTCTCGCGCCTGTTCGCGACCTGGCGGCCGACCGAGCAGATCGAGGTCTTCGGCCAGGTCCATAACCTGTTCAACGAGACCTATTACACCAACAGCTTCTCGCGGCTGTGGGTGCAGCCGGGGACGCCGCGCACGGTGTCGGCGGGCGTGCGGATCCGCATCTGACATGCCCGATGCGCAGGCCCTGACGCCGGTCGTGGCGGCCGCCGACGGCTGGTCGGCGCTGCGGCGGCCCGACTGTCCGCTGGCGATCGAGCGGCGCGATCTCGGCGCGCTCGCTGCGATCGCGAAGCGACTGGCCGCCCGCGCGCCGTTCGAGCGCAGCGCCGAGGGTCCGCCGGACGCCGCCGTCGCAGGTCTCGGCCGGTTGCCGCCGGCGCTGCGCGCGGACATCGCCGCGCTCGCCGCGCGCTTCGCGGCCTTCATGGCCGCGCCAGCGGTGCGGATCCGCCTCGAAGGCGTCGTCACCGACGCCTGCCGCAAAATCCACGCCGACTTCACCGATGTGCGGCTGATCACCACATACGCCGGGCCCGGCACCGACTATGTGCCCGCAGGCTGCGCGCCCGATGAAGCGGCGCTGCTCCGGCTCGATCCGGGCGACATCGGCCTGTTCAAGGGCCGGCTCTACGGTAGGGGCCACGCCCCCTGCCTCCACCGCTCGCCCCCGCTCGGCGATAGCGGCGAAACCCGCCTCGTGCTGGTGATCGACACGCCCTTCGACCCGGACCGCCTGCCCGTCCTGTCGCCACCGGCGATCTGAGCCGTGCGACCGCTGCTGTTCTCGGTGCTGCTGCTGGCGCCCGTCCCCGCCGTCGCCCAGCGCGCCGACGAGAATGTCACGACGTCTGCCGAGGACGGATTCGGGCGCAGCGTCGGCAGCGAGTCGGTCGGCATCTATGCCAATGGCGAGGTGCGGGGCTTCTCTGCCTCGGCGGCCGGAAACGCCCGGATCGAGGGCCTTTATTATAACGAGTCGGGCGGGATCACCGACCTGCTGCTCGAAGGCTCCGATATCCGCGTCGGTCTCAGCGCCTTCGGTCAGCCATTCCCGGCACCCACCGGGATTGTCGACACCACCTTGCGCCGGGTCACCGCCGATCGGCCGATCCTGTCGGTTCGCGCGACGACCGGCGACCTCTACGGCCCGGATCTCACGGCCGAGGCTGCGATTCCGCTGGCGCCCGACCTCGGGGTCAATGCCGCCCTCGGCTATTTCGACGAGCAATATGCCGATGGCGCGAGCGCCTGGTTTCTGAGCTACGGCGCGGTGGCGCGATGGCGGCCTGCCGCCCGGACCGAAGTGACAGCGCTGTTCAGCCGCTACGACTATGGCGACGAAGAGCAGGGGCCGGTGATCTACACGGCCGGTGCCTATCTGCCCGGCCGTATCGAGCGCGCGCGCTTCTTCGGACAGGATTGGGGGCAATGGCGCGGCCATGCCCAGAATGCGGGCGGACTGGTCAAGACGGCGTTCGGCGGCTGGCGCGTCGAGGCAGGCCTGTTCCATAGCCGGTTCACGCAGGACGACTACGCAACCGCCTGGTTCGCCGGCGTCGACCGCAGCGGTCGCGGCGAGCGCTTCGTGCTGTCGGGCCGCGACCAGCGGTTC
>JADCGM010000102.1 GCA_020249025.1 Alphaproteobacteria bacterium | reverse complement strand
GTCGCTGGTGCCGGGCGCGGACCCGGCCGCCATGCAGGTGGAGCATGTCCCGGCCGCAGACTGGGTGACGCTGAGCCAGGCCGGGCTCGAGCCGATCAGCGCGGGGCGCTTCCACGTCTACACCGCGCGCCATGCCGATACGCTTAAACCCGGGCAGATCGGGCTTCTCATCGAGGCGGGGCAGGCGTTCGGCACCGGCCAGCACGAGACGACCGCGGGTTGCCTGACGATGATCGACCGGCTCGCGGAAGAGGGTTTCGCGGTTGCGGACGCCATCGATCTCGGCACCGGGACGGCGATCCTCGCGCTCGGCATCGCCAAGCGCTGGCGGCAGGCGCGGGTGCTCGCGACCGACATCGACCCGGTGGCGATCGAGGTCAGCGCGGAGAATGTCGCGGTCAACGGGGAGCGGGTTGGTTCGGGTGCCGGCGAGATCGCGCTGGCGGTCGCCGACGGGCCGAACCATCCCGAGATCGCGGCGCGCGCGCCCTATCAGCTCGTCGTCGCCAACATCCTCGCCGGGCCGCTGATCGAGATGGCGGGTGGGATCGGGCCACTGGTCGCGCCGGGCGGGCGGCTGTTGCTCGCCGGCCTGCTCACCGAGCAAGCGGCGGCGGTGACGGCGGCCTATGTGGCGGCCGGCTTGCGTCCGGTCGCGCGGCACGACGCCGGCGACTGGCCGACGCTCATGCTGACGCGCGACTGATCCGGCGCGACGCCAGCAGACCGAGCAGGCCGAGCGCGAACAGACCCGCCGCCCCGCCCTCGGGCACGCTCACCGGTGCGAACCCGAACCGGGCCTCGCCCCCGGGCCCAGCAGTCTGCGCCAGCGCCGACGACGCGGTGAGCGTCCAGCCGGCGGGCAGGTCGAGGCTGCGCACGACCGCCCAGCTGACGCTGCTCATCGAGCCGACCGCGCTGTCGTAGCCCGCCGTCGCGGCGAGCCGCATCATGAAGCTTTCGCCCGTCATCACCGGCACGGTGATCGAGAAGGGGATCATCCAGGCCGCGTTGTAGAGGAAGGGCGCGGTCGAGGTGGCGTTGGGCGCGACGGACGTCGGGCCGCTGGCCTCGCAGATGCCGCCGGGGCAGCCGGCCAGACCGCTGAGCGACACGCTCTGCGGACCGGAGTTCAGAAGCGTGCCCGCGCCGTCAGACCAGCCGCGCCCGGCGAAATATCCGGACACGGTCATCGATCCGGCCAGCGCGCCGCCGCCGTCGAGGGTGAAGAGGTCGCTCCACAGAGCGGATGCGCGGATCGAGTCGGCCCCGGTGATGGTCCCGTTGATCGCGCGCAGATTGGCATAGGCCTGACCGGGCGCCCCGGCGCCGTAGAAGGCCGCGCCGGTCGTCGTCGGGCCGCCGCGCCACAGCGCGCCATTGCCGGAGTAGGCCGCAGCCACATTGGCCGCGCCCGACCGCCATTCCGTCAGGATGTCGATGGTGCCGGCCGTGGCGACGTTCGCCGACAGCCCGAAACCGAGGGCCGCAACGGCCCGAAGAATTCCCTGCACGCCAAGCCTCCCCGCCTTGTTGCGCCAGCGCGCGACATGGGAGGGGATGACCGGCGTTGCGAGAGATGCGACCGGATGTCGCGCCCCGGACAGCGGTCCGGGGCGAGCGCCATCGCGGTTACGGACGCCAGGCGTGGAACAGCGGGGCGTCGGTCGCCGGCACGAACGGCAGGAACGTGCGGCGGGCGAAGCGCGGCAGACGGAGCGCAGGGGCGGTCGCCGGGCGGAGGGTGTTGATGGTGGCCATTTGGCTTCTCCTTTTTGGGGCAGCGGGATTGCCGCCCTGACGGCTCCGAAATAAGCCGCCATGCTGCACCGCAGCAGAGGAGAAGATTCAAGAGGAGCCATGCGCTGGGCGCATAGCTCAATCAGCCGCCGACCGGCGTCCCGCCGTTGGGGCTGAGGATCTGGCCCGAGAAATAGCTGCCGTCCGCGCAGGCGAGGAACAGATAGGCGGGCGCGACCTCGTTCGGCTGGCCCGGCCGTCCCATCGGGGTCGATTGGCCAAAGGTTTTCAGCTTGTCCGGCGTCGCCCCGCCCGACGGATTGAGCGGGGTCCAGATCGGCCCCGGCGCGACCCCGTTCACGCGGATGCCCTTCTTGACGAGGTTCTGCGACAGCGCCCGCGTGAACGAGGTGATCGCGCCCTTGGTCGACGAATAGTCGAGCAGCTCCTCAGAGCCCTCGAAGCCGGTGATCGACGTGGTGTTGATGATCGACGCGCCTTCCCCGAGGTGCGGCAGCGCCGCCTGCGCCATGAACACATAGCCGAAGATATTTGTCTGGAAGGTTCGGCGCAGCTGCTCTTCGGTGATGTCGGTCAGCTCGGTGTCCGGATGCTGTTCGGCGGCGTTGTTGACGAGGATGTCGAGCCCACCGAACGCGTCCACCGTCTGCCCGACCGCTGCCTCGCAGAAGGCCTTGTCGCCGACGTCGCCGCGGATCGCGAGGCAGCGCCGCCCCTCCGCCTCGACGAGGCGGCAGGTCTCGGCAGCGTCGTCATCCTCCTCCAGATGGACGATGGCGACATCGGCGCCCTCGCGCGCGAACAGCACCGCGACCGCGCGGCCGATGCCGCTGTCGCCGCCGGTGATCAGCGCGCGCTTGCCATCCAGCCGCTCCGACCCCTCGTAGCGCGGCATGAAGTCGGGCTTGGGCTCGAGCTCGCTCTCATGGCCGGGAAGGCCATCTTCGTGGATCTTCGGCTCCTGGGCGGACATCGGCGCGCTCCTGATCGGGGGAGCGGGCTGAACGTCCCGGACCGGCGATGGCTCCGCCGGCTCAGCGCGGCAGCAGCGGCGGACTCGCCTCGGCGACGTCGCCGCGCCGCGCGCTCCGCTGGCACTGCGCCATCAACGTCGGATATTCGAGATCGGTGAGCCGTTCGAGCACCGGGCCGGCGGCGGCATTGCAGGCGGCCACACTGGCGTAGGGCGTCTCGACGGTGCGGACCGTCTGGCACTGGCCGCCGCCGTCGGCGCAACCGAGGATCGCCATCACGATGAGCGCGCTGTTCATGGCCGGGCCCTGCCTCCTGTCACCCCGCCCCAACCCGCGACGGCCCGGACTCGTTCCGCGTCCGGCGCCTTGAGGGGCGTTGTGCGGAAGCTACGCCGGGTTATGGAGGACGGATGAAGACGGACGCCGATTTCCGCACGCTCGCCCGGTTCCTGCCCTATCTCTGGCCGCGGGACGACATGGCGCTGCGGGCGCGCGTCGTCGGGGCGATGGCGCTGCTGCTTGTCGGCATGGCGGCAACGCTGTCGATGAGCTGGGTCTACAAATACGCCATCGACCGCATGGCCCCCGGGCTCGAGCCAGCGGCCGAGATCGCGATGGCGCTGGTCGCGGCCTATGCCCTGGCGCGGTTCGGCGGGGTGTTCTTTAACAACGTCCGCAACGTCGTGTTCGAGCGCGTCGGCCAGGATGCGACGCGGCATCTCGCCGAAAACGTCTTCGCGCATCTCCACCGGCTGAGCCTGCGCTTCCACCTCGAACGGCGCACCGGCGCGGTCGCCAAGGTGATCGAGCGCGGAACCAAGAGCATCGACGTGATGCTCTATTTCCTGCTCTTCAACATCGCGCCGACGGTGATCGAGCTCATCATCGTCTCGGTCGTCTTCTGGGTGAAGTTCGGCTTCGGACTGACCGCCGCGACCCTCATCATGGTTGCGGCCTACATCGTCTTCACGCGCAAGATCACCGACTGGCGCAATGCGCTGCGCGAGCAGATGAACGACATGGACACCGGCGCCGCGGCGCGCGCCGTCGACTCGCTGCTCAATTACGAAACGGTCAAATATTTCAACGCCGAGGACCGCGAGGCCGCCAGCTATGCGCGCGCTGCGCGCCGTTTCGCCGACGCCGCGGTGAAGTCCGAGAACTCGCTCGCCTGGCTCAACATCGGCCAAGCGCTGATCACCAACCTTATGATGGGCGGGGCGATGGCCTATACCGTCTGGGGCTGGAGCATCGGCAAGTTCACGCCCGGCGACGTCGTCTTCGTCAACACGCTGCTGGCGCAGCTCTTCCGCCCGCTCGACATGCTCGGGATGGTCTACCGGACGATCCGGCAGGGCCTGACCGACATGCAGGCGATGTTCGACCTCGTCGACACGCCCGCCGAGGTGAGCGACGCCCCCGGCGCACCGGCGCTCAGCGTACAGGGCGGGGCGATCCGCTTCGAGGACGTGCGCTTCCACTACGATCCCGAGCGCGCGATCCTGAAGGGCGTGACGTTCGAGGTGCCGGCCGGGCGCACGCTCGCGGTGGTCGGCTCGTCGGGCGCGGGCAAGTCGACGATCGCGCGGCTGCTGTTCCGCTTCTACGACGTCAGCGGCGGGCGCATCACCATCGACGGGCAAGACATCCGCGCGGTGACGCAGGCGAGCCTGCGGCAGGCGATCGGCATCGTCCCGCAGGACACCGTGCTGTTCAACGACACCATCGGCTACAACATCGGCTACGGCCGCGCCGGATCGGGCGAGGACGAGATCGTCGCCGCGGCCAGGGGCGCCGCGATCCACGACTTCATCGCAGCGCTCCCCGACGGCTACGCGACCGAGGTCGGCGAGCGCGGGCTGAAGCTGTCGGGCGGCGAGAAGCAGCGCG
>JADCGM010000101.1 GCA_020249025.1 Alphaproteobacteria bacterium | reverse complement strand
TCCCAGAGCGGCTTGATCGTCGTGTGCTTCTCGCGCGCGATGAACGGCTCGGGATCGAGCCCCAGCAGCTCGCCGAGCTTGCGGAGGAACAGCGTCGTCGAATTGAGCCCGATCGGGGCCTGCAGATAGGGCCGGTCGAGCGCCTCGCAGAGATTGCGCCCGAATTCCCGATACATGCAGACGTTGACCTGCGCATCGCCGAGCTTCGCCACATCGGCGAGATGGGTGCCGAGCGGGAAGGTCATGTTGACCTCCGCGCCGATGCCCTCGATCAGCCGGCGGATCTCGGCGAGATCGGACGGCATGTTGAAGGTGCCGTACATCGGGCCGATGATGTTGACCTTGGGCTTGTCGCCCTCTTTGAGCGCCTTGGGCGCGACCGCCTTCTTCGGGCCGAACTGCGTCCACAGCCAGGTCAGCGCGCGGTCGGCCGACTGCCACTGATCCTCGTCGATGGTGCGCGGCAGGAAGCGCTGGATCGAGGTGCCCTCGGGCGTCACGCCGCCGCCGATCATCTCGGCGATGGAGCCGGTAACGACCACTGACGGCAGATCGGGATCGAGCGTCGCCCAGGCCCGCTTCATCGCGCCCTCCGTGCCGTCGCGGCCCAGCTCCTGCTCGGAGAGGCCGGTGACGACGATGGGAAGCTCGTGCGGCGGCAGCGCGTCGGTGTAGTGCAGCACCGAGGTCACCGGCAGGTTCTCGCAGCCGACCGGGCCGTCGATGATGACCTGCAGCCCCTTCACCGCAGTGAAGGCGTAGACCGCGCCCCAGTAACCGCCCGCGCGGTCGTGATCGAGGATGAGGGTCATGAGCCCACCGCCTCCTCGGCCTTGGCCATCGCGATCCGCTTGGCGGCGTAGCGCGCCTTGAACTGCGGCCGGTCGACCGGCTCCTTTTCCCAGACGCCCGTGTTGGGGCCCTGGCCGACGCCCTCGAAGAACTCGCTCATCCGCAGGAAGCGGTCCTTGTTGGCGAGCGCGCCGCCGACGACGGGGCCGAGGCTGCCGGCGCCCGCCGGGCCCATCAGCGGCCGCGCCGAGATGAGATTGGTGAAGTAAAGGCCCGGGATCGATCGGCTCTTGGCGTGCTGGACGACGGGCGTGGTGCCAATCGCCAGATCGGGCTCGAAATCGTCGACCGCCGCGATGTCCTGCTCGAGGCTGGCGCGATACTGGACATGGACGCCGCGCGCCTCCAGCCACTCGCGGTCGGGGTCCGACCACGGCGTGCGCGGGCAGGCGGTGCCGACATAGGGAACGTCCGCGCCGCTCTCGACGAGCAGCCGGGCGACGAGCAGCTCCGAGCCCTCATAGCCCGAGAGCGTCACCCGGCCCTTGATAGGATTGGCGGCGAGCGCGCCGCGGATGGCGGGCACGAAGCGGTTCTGCGCCTCGGCGATGCGGTCCGCGGACACGCCGCAGGCCTCGCCGACCGCCTTCAGCCAGGCCGCGGTGCCGTCGGCGCCGACGGGGGCGGACGGCAGCACGCTGCGGCCCGCGGCCTGAAACTCGCGGACGCTGGCCGTGTAGAAGGGATGGATCGCGGCGACCGCGGCGCAGTCGAGCGCCGCATAGAGCTCGCGCCACTCGCGGGTCGGCACCACCGGTCCGGCGGCGAGACCCATCGGATCGAGCATCTGGCCGATGCCGATGGGGTCGACCGGGAACATCTCGCCGAGAAGCGTGATCGTCGGCCGGTCGGCGTTGCGGCCGGGCATCGGCGCGACCGGGCCGGTTTCGGCCTCGCGCCGTGCATAGGCGAGCATCGCGCCGGCGAGCACGTCCTTCGCCTCGGCATGCGTCGGGATGCCGAAACCGGGCACGTCGATGCCGATGATGCGGACGCCGTTGATCTCCTTGGGCAGCAGCTGCAGCGGCACGCCCGAGGCGGTCGGAACGCAAAGGTTCGTGACCACGATGGTGTCGTAGTTCGCCGGATCGGCGATCTCGTGGACGGCGTCGCGGATGTCTTCGAACAGCTTGCCGGTGACGAGCGTCTCCGAGCTGAACGGCACATAGCCGACGCTGCGCTTGGCGCCGTAGAAGTGCGACGTGAAGGTCAGCCCGTAGACGCAGCAGGCCGAGCCCGAGAGGATCGTCGCGGTGCGGCGCATGCGAAGGCCGACGCGCAGCGACCCGAAGGCCGGGCACATCGATTGCGGCTGGTCGTGCGGACCCTGCGGATAGTCGGCGGCGTAGCGTTCGAGCACGCCGGCCTTGCCGGCCGCGGCCGCGGCTTCGCGAAGGGTCGCCCCCGACGCGCAGCCGCCCGTGCCGGCATCGATCCGGTCGGGCGCGCGAGGCGTGTCGAGGAGAACGTCGGTCATCCGTTACACCGCGTCGTAGATGATCTCGAGGGACGGCTTCTGGATGAAGGCGCCGCCACGCATGTCCGACTGGGTGGCCGGCTTCAGCGTGACGTTGCCGCCGGTGTCCTCGGGCTTGAACAGGCCGAGCAGGCCGTCCTGATCGAGCGGGGTCGGGCGGATCGGCGGGGCGGCGGCGACATTCTCCGCCAGCTCGGCGAACAGGCTGCCCCACTCGCTCTCCGGCGTGCCGATGATCTGGTAGTTCGCCGACTTGCGCCGGATGTCCTCGTTGGCGGGAATCGCACACAGCGTCGGGATGCCGACCGCCTTGGCGAAGGCGTGCGCCTCGCCGGTGCCGTCGTCCTTGTTGATGATCATGCCGGCGACACCGACATTGCCGCCCATCTTGCGGAAATATTCGACCGCCTTGCAGACGTTGTTCGCCACATAGAGCGACTGCAGGTCGTTCGAGCCGACGACGATGACCTTCTGGCACATGTCGCGGGCGATCGGCAGGCCGAAGCCGCCGCAGACGACGTCGCCGAGGAAGTCGAGCAGGACGTAGTCGAAGCCCCACTCGTGGAAGCCGAGCTTCTCGAGCGTCTCGAAGCCGTGGATGATGCCGCGGCCGCCGCAGCCGCGGCCGACCTCCGGCCCGCCCAGCTCCATCGCGAACACGCCGTCGCGCTGGAAGCAGACGTCCTCGATCCCGACCTCCTCGCCGGCGAGCTTCTTCTTGGCGCTCGTCTCGATGATCGTCGGGGTCGACTTGCCGCCGAACAGCAGGCTCGTCGTGTCGGACTTCGGATCGCAGCCGATGAGCAGCACGCGCTTGCCCTGGCGGGCCATCATGTAGCTGAGGTTCGCCAGCGCGAAGGACTTGCCGGACCCGCCCTTGCCGTAGATCGCGATGATCTGCGTCTGGCTTGTCACCGGGCCGGTCGCGACCTCGGGGAGCGGTTCCGCCGCTTCGGCGCGCAGCGCCGCGACATCGAGCACACTCATGCCGCATCCCTCCAGTCGATCGCCATCTTCAGACAGCGGGGGTCATTGAACGCCGTGTCGTAGGCCGCGCGGGCCTCCCGAACCGGCCGCACGTCGGTGACGAGGCCCGACAGATCGAGCGCACGCGAGGCGATGAGCGCCAGCGTCGCATCGAGATCGGCAGGCTGCCATTCGGCCGCGATCCGCAGCCGCGCCTCGCGCTGAAAGGCGGGCGGGAAAGTGAAGGCGACGGGCGCATGATAGAAGCCGCCGAGCACGAGCTCGCCGCCGCGCCCGAGGCGCGAGATCAGCGTGTCGATGATGCCGACGTCGCCGCTGACGTCGTAGATCGCGCGGTAGTCGCGGCGCTCGTCATCATCCGGCGAGACGACCGCGTAGCCGCGCCCCTCGGCGCCGCTGCGGCGCTCCGGATTGGTTTCCCAGACGACCGGCGCCGGCGCGCCGCAGGCGAGCGTCAGCCGCGCCAGCAGCCGGCCGAGGACGCCGTGGCCGATGATGAGCTCGGGCGGCGCACCGTCGGCGAGCATGTGATAGGCGGTCGCCGCCAGCGCGACGAGCACGCCGCGTTCACCGAGCGACTCGGCGACAGGCAGGGCGCGGGCGGCGGGAACGATAAGGGTCTGGGCGGCGGCGCCGAACAGGCCGTGCGCGCCTTCGAAACAGCGGGCGCCGGCGACGAACACCCATTCGCCGACACGGTCGCCCGCGAGCGGGCCCGCCTCGACGATTCGGCCGACGGCTTCATATCCGGGGACGAGGGGGTAACCCATGCCGGGAAACGGCGGCATGCGCCCGGTCCAGAGCAGGCGCTCCGTTCCAGTGCTGATGCCGCTCCAAGCCACGTCGACGCGCACGTCCGCTTCCCCAATCGGATGGAGAGAAAGACTGCGCACCGCGAGCGTCTCGGGCGCTTCCATGAGGACGGCAAGAGCTCTCATCGCCCCCCCTGTCCGGGTCACAAGACCCCCCAACGCGTGATAAGCCGCGCAACTGTCATGCTAGGCGGACAGCTTTCAATGTCAAGGCAAGATAACAGTTTCACCTGTCAACCAAGAGCGCACGGGCGACCAGCGGCAAGGGTGTCGACAGCTCGCGGATGCTGCGGAAGCCGGCGGTGCGCAGCATCGATTCGATCTCGCCTGCGGTGCGCGGCCGGCCGGAGCGCATGGCCGCCAGATAGAAGCCGAAATAGGCGTGCCCGACGGGTTCGGCGCCGCGCGTTTCGGCCATCGGCTCGACGATCAGCAGCCGTCCATGCTGCGGCAGTGATTCGCGAATGCTGCGCAGCAAGGCCTGCGCCGGGGCGTCGTCATGATCGTGCAGAACGCGCACGAGCGTGACGAGGTCATAGCCCGTGGGAACCGGATCGGTGCGGAAGCTGCCCGGATGAAGCGTCACGCGGCTGGCGAGCCCGGCGGCGGCCAGACGCGGGGCGGCCTGGGCGACGACCGGCGGCAGATCGAAGAGACCAAAGGCGAGTCGCGGCGCGGTCGGCGCGACGGCGCTGATGAAGCGGCCGACGCCGCCGCCGATGTCGAGATGACGCTGGTGGCGGCCGAAGCGATAGGCGGCGAGCGCCTGGGCGGCCACCATCGGCTGCGAGGCGGCCATCAGCGCCGAATAGTTGGCGACGGCCTCCGGGTCGGCGTCGCCGCCATAATGCCAGAGCGCGGCGAGGGCCCCGCCCGAGTCGCGGCGCAGCATCCCGAGCGGATCGGCGAGATCGCGGTAGAGCAGGCGGTGGTGCGCGATCATCTCGGGCACCCCGGCGGTGCCGGAAAGCATCGCGCCGCGGCTGCCGAGCGTCCACAGCCCCTCGGCCGGCTCGGTGAGGTCGAGCGCCATCGCGGCGCGCAGCAGCGTCAGCGCCGCATCCTCGGACAGATCGGCGATTCGCGCCGCCTCGGCCAGCGACAGCGGGCGCTGGCCGAGCGCTGCGAACAGGCCGCTGTCGATCAGGGCGGCGGCGATCTGGGTGTAGACGAAGCCGGCGGTGAGATCGAAGAGGTGGCGCGCATTGCGCCGCGCGACGAGGCGCACGATCGGCGTGCGGCTCGCCCAGGCCTGGAAGCGGCTGCTTCCGAGCAGGCGGTTGCGCGCCGCTGTCCAGTCCAGTCGCCAGCCCATAACGTCCATATACATTGACACTATGTCCTGTCATGCGGGATTGTCGCATCAGGAGGGTCCCGGCAATGCCGCAGGATCGCGTCGTGGTGATCGGAGCCGGCATCGGGGGACTGACGTCCGCGGTGCTGCTGGCCGCGCGCGGGTTCGACGTGACCGTCATCGAGAAAGAGGCGACACCGGGCGGCAAGGTTCGCCGCGTCCCCGTCGGCGGCAGTGCGATCGACGCCGGGCCGACCGTGTTCACGCTGCGCCATGTCTTCGATGCGGTCTTCGCCGAGGCCGGCGCGCGGCTCGACGATCATGTGACGCTCACCCGGCCGCCGCTGCTGGCGCGGCATTACTGGAGCGAGTCGGAGCGGCTCGACCTGTTCGCCGATCCGGACGCGAGCGCCGACGCCATCGGCGCCTTCGCCGGGGCCGAGGCGGCGCGGGGGTATCGCGGCTTCGCCAAGGCGGCCGAGAGGGTGTGGTCGATCCTCGAATCGAGCTTTCTCGAAAACAGCCGCTGCTACCCGCCCGAGCTGATGTGGCGGATCGGGCTGTGGCGGATCGGCGATCTCATCGCCATCCGGCCCTATGAAAGCCTGTGGAAAGTGCTCGGCGAGTATTTCCCCGACCCGCGCCTGCGCCAGCTGTTCGGGCGCTACACGACCTATTGCGGCTCCTCGCCGTTCTCGGCGCCGGCAACGCTCATGCTCATCGCGCATGCCGAGGCGCGGGGCGTCTGGCTGATCGAGGGCGGGATGAGCGCGCTCGCGAATGCGCTGGCCGGGCTGCTGACGTCGCTTGGCGGTAAGCTGCGGTTCGGCGACGGGGTCGCCAGCATCGACATCGACGGCGGCCGCGCGGCGGGCGTGACGCTCGCGAGCGGGGAGCGGATCCAGGCCGACCGCGTGGTCTGCAACGCCGATCCGCAGGCAATCGCGACCGGGCGCTTCGGCGCGGCGGCGCAGCGCGCGGTGGCGGCCTACCCGCCGGCGCGGCGTTCGCTGTCGGCGCTCGTCTGGCTGATGAACGCGCGTGCCGAGGGCGTGCCGCTCGCCGCACACAACGTCTTCTTCTCCGGCGACTATCCGGCGGAGTTCGCCGACATCGCCGCAGGCCGGCCGCCGGCCTCGCCCAGCGTCTATCTCTGCGCGCTCGATCGCGACGCCGCTGGCCGTGGCCCGGCGATCGAGCGGGTGCAGATCATCGTCAATGCGCCGGCCGACGGCGACCGTCATGTCTACAGCCCCGAGGAGATCGACCGATGCAGCGTCACGATGCTGGATCGCCTGTCGCGTTGCGGACTCCAGCTGGAGCCGCAGGAACCGCCCAAAGTCGTGACACCGAGCGCCTTCGAGCGCCTGTTTCCGTCGACGGGTGGAGCCCTTTATGGACGGGCCTCGCACGGGTGGGCGGCCTCCTTCCTGCGCCAGAGCGCCCGAACGCGGATCCCTGGGCTCTACTGCGCGGGTGGGAGCACCCATCCGGGGGCCGGGGTCCCGATGGCCGCCTTGTCCG
>JADCGM010000100.1 GCA_020249025.1 Alphaproteobacteria bacterium | reverse complement strand
CGCTCTTCCGATCTCCGCGCTGGCGATCAACACCGCGCGCTTTTCGGTCGATGAGACGCCCAAAGGGCCGCCCGTCGCGGTCGCCGATGACCCCGCCGCCGTCTCCCGCCTCGCCGAAGCGATCCGCATTCCGACGATCTCGAAGCAGGCGGGCGTCGTCGATGGCCCGGCCTTCGACAGGCTCCACGCCTTCCTCGCCACAAGCTTCCCGCGTGTACATCAGGTCTGCGCGCCCGAGATCGTCGCCGGTCACAGCCTGTTGTTCGCCTGCAAGGGCAGCGACGCCAGCCTGAAGCCGGTCCTGCTTGCCGCCCATCAGGATGTCGTTCCGATCGATCCCGGCAGTGAGTCCAAATGGGAACAGCCGCCCTTCGCGGGCGTGATCGCCAACGGCTTCGTCTGGGGCCGCGGCACGCTCGACGACAAGCAGTCGATGATGGCGATCCTCGAGGCGACCGAGCGCAAGCTCGCCGCCGGTTGGACACCGGCGCGCACCGTCTATCTCGCGTTCGGCCATGACGAGGAGGTCGGGGGCGCGGGTGCGGCCGCGATGGCGGCGCTGCTGAAGTCGCGCGGCGTCACCCTCGATCTCGTCCTCGACGAGGGCATGGCGGTGACCAAGGGCATCGTTCCCGGCATCAGCAAGCCGGTCGCGCACATCGGCGTGGCCGAAAAGGGCTATCTCAGCGTCCGCGTCACGGCGACCGCGCCGGGCGGCCATTCGTCGATGCCGACCGACGACAACGCCGTCGTCACGCTGTCGAAGGCGATCACGCGTCTCGTTGAGAACCAGCACCCAGCCCGCATCGACGGCGCGACCGCGGGTATGCTGGAGGCGCTCGGGCCGCATATGGGGCTCGGCATGCGCGTAGCGCTCGCCAACCAATGGCTGACCCGCCCGCTCGTCCTGCGCCAGTTTATCGCCAATCCAACGACCGCGGCGACCGTGCGCACGTCGACCGCGCCGACGCTGCTGATGGCGGGCACCAAGGACAATGTGCTGCCGCAGTCGGCGAGCGCGATCGTCAACCACCGCATCCTCCCCGGCGACAGCATCGCCGGCGTTCTCGCACACGACCGCGAGGTGATTGGCGACCCGCGCGTGACCGTCGAACCGTCGGCAGAGGGCCGCGAGCCGAGCGCGGTATCGCCGACATCGGGTCCCGGCTACGACCTGCTCGCCCGCGCCATTGGACGAACCTTTCCCGACGCGGTGATCGCCCCCGGCCTCGTCCTCGGCGGGACGGACGCGCGCAACTATCAGCCGGTCTCGACCGCGATCTACCGCTTCACCCCGATGACGATGACCCCGGCCGATCTGCCGCGCATCCACGGCACCAATGAGCGGATCGGCGTCGCCGACTACGCCCGCGCCATCGCCTTCTACGGGGCGCTCCTCGACGAAACGAGCGCCGCGCCCCGCTGAGCCGCCGGAACGCCCGCACCGTCCTGCCGTTGGGGCCGCAGAACGCCCCATCCGGAAAGGACACGCCATGGCCGATGCCGCAAGCCTCGAAGACCTTTACCTCGCCCTTCTCGCCGACACGCTGTCGGCCAACGAACAGATGGCCGAGATCGTCGGCGAGCTTGCCGACGAGGCGACCGACCCGCGCCTCGCCGCCATGCTCGAAAAGACCGAGATGGCGATCCCCGACCATAATCTGGCGCTGCGGCGGCTGCTCGACCGGCGCGGCGGCGCACCGCTCGGCGAGCCCTGCCTCGGCATGGAGGGGCTAGTCGACGAGGCGCGCGACAACGCCCTCGACCTCGACACCGACAACGGGGCGGTTCGCGACGCCGCGATCATCCACGCCGTCCAGCAGATGTCGCATTACGGCATCGCTGGTTATGGCACCGCCGCCGCCTTCGCCCGCGCCCTCGGCTTCGACGAGGATGCCGCCGAGCTGTCGCGCGACACCGGCGAAATCTACGGCGCCGACGAATATCTGACGCTCATCGCCGAGCTCGACGTCAACCGGAAGGCCGCCTGACCGGAACGGGCCGTATCCGCCTGCGTTCACCGCGCGACGTCTCACCCCAACCGATGGAGATTCGCATGAACACCGACAAGGACGTGATCGCGCTCAACGAGCTGATCGAGACCACCATCGACTCGGCCGACGGCTATGAGCAGGCCGCCTCGACCGCGCAGGATCAGGAGCTGGCGCAGCTCTTCCGCCGCTTCGCCTCGGAGCGCCGCTCGGTCGTCGCGGACCTTCGCAGCCATGTCGTCCGCCTCGGCGGCACGCCGGAGGATGACGGCACGCTTCTCGCCGCCGCGCACCGCCAGTTCCTCAACCTTCGCTCGGCCTTCGACAGCGACACGCGCACCGCGGTCAACGAGGTTGAGCGGGGCGAGGACTACATCAAGGAGAAGTACGAGGTCGCGCTGCGCGCCGATCTGTCGCCCGACGTCCGGCAGGCGATCCAGACCGCCTACCAGTCGATCCGCGCCGGCCACGACACCTTCTCGCAGATGAAGCACCGCTACGCGGCCTGATCCTTCGCCCCCGGTCCGCAGGGGCCGGGGGCAACCCGCGCCGGCCTAGCGCGCCGCCGCAACCGCTTCGGCTGCGAGCGTCAGCACCGCCTAGCGGTCCCCGGTTGCGCCATCGTCGACCCAGCGCCGCTCGACCGCGGCCAGCGCCGCGGCGACTGCCGGTCCGGGCTTCAGTCCCATCGCGATGAGATCGCGCCCCGAGATCGGCAGCTTCGGCCGCTCCCAGCCATCGAGCGCCCGGATCGTCCCGGACGGCGCATCCGCCAGCAGCAGCGCATCGATCGCCCCCTCGCGCCCGGCCCGATAGGCGAGCGGGCGCGGATCGGACGGCACCCTGTCAAGGCGCACTGCCATCGCCACCAGCGACTTGCGCTGGAGGTTCGACAGCCGCAGGCGCGCCGCCAGCCCATCGAGCAGCGCTGCGTCGGGCGGCAGCAGCGCCGCGAGCCGCCGCAGCGCGCTCGCCGGCTCTCTCGCAGCGGTCTCGGCTGCAATGAGACGGGTCAGATCGGGCAGCCGCCCAGCGTCCAGCTCCGGCACCACCGGCGTGAAGATCCCACCGTCGAACATCGCGAGAAGCGTCGGCACCGGATCGGCAACCGCGAGCAGCTTCAGCACCTCATCGCGCACCCGCTCGCGCGATAGCGCCATAAGGTCGTTGGCGCGCGCCCGGCACGCAGCATAGCCCTCAGCGTCGGGCGCGCCGATGCCGAACCGCGCATGGAAGCGGAAGAAACGCAGAATGCGCAGATGATCTTCGGCGATGCGCTGGCGGGGATCGCCGATGAAGCGCACGCGGCGGAGCGGCAGATCGTCGAGCCCGCCGAAGAAGTCGGCGATCTCGCGCGTCGCCGGATCGGCGTAGAGCGCGTTGATCGTGAAGTCGCGGCGCGCCGCATCTGCGCGCCAGTCGTCGGTGAAGGCGACCGTCGCATGCCGCCCGTCGGTCGAGACATCACGGCGCAGCGTCGTCACCTCGACGACATCGCCATGCGCCACCGCCGTCACCGTGCCATGCGCGATCCCCGTCGGCACCGCCTTGATGCCGGCCGCTTCAAGCCGCCGCACCACCTCTTCGGGCGCCAGCCGCGTCGCCAGATCGACGTCCGAGACCGGCAGCCCCAGCAACGAGTCGCGCACCGCGCCCCCGACGATGCGGGTCGTTTCCCCGCCATCGAGCGCGGCGAGAATGGCCTTCGCGCCGGTGCGCTTGAGCCAGGCGAGATCGGGCAGCCGCGTCATGCCGCCACCCGCCTTGCGAGATTGACGATCATGCCGGCGGTGACGCCCCAGATGCGGTGCGCCGCCCAGTCGATCTCCCAATAGCGCCGGTCCCGCCCCTGCCAAATCGCCACCTCGAGCCGGTGGTTCCGGGGATCGAGCAGATGGGCGAGCGGCACCTCGAACACCGCCGCGACCTCGCTCTCGGCGGGCACCAGCGGAAGATCGGGCGGGATCAACCCCACGACGGGCGTAATCCGGTAGCCGCTGCCCGTCTCGTAATCGTCGGCGCGGCCGATGACCTCGACCGCCTCAGGCGGCAGCGCCACTTCCTCCATCGCCTCGCGCAGCGCCGCGGCGACCGCATCCTCGCCGGGATCGATGCGCCCGCCCGGAAAGGCGACCTGCCCGGCATGACTGCGCAGCGTGTCGGTGCGGCGGGTCAGCAGCACCGTCGGTTGGGGGCGGCAGACGATCGGCACGAGCACGGCGGCGGGCGTGAAGGCGTCGCGGCGGTCGGTGCCGAGATCGAAATCCCAGTCGCCCCGCACGACGGGCGCATGCGCCGCCTCAGGTACGTCGACCCGCTCCAGCGACGCGCGCAGCCGCTCGACAAGCGTCAAGCCGCGGCTCCCATTGGAAAGAAGACGCCCGAACTCCACACGCCCGCCGGCTCGGCACCCTCGCCCAGCGCGATCTCGGCGAGATCGTAGAACACCGGCCGGTTGACCAGTGCTTCGAGCCCGCGCCGGACATGGAGATAGGGCCGTGGCGTGCCGTCGGCGGCCACTTCGAAGCGCAGCGCATGATCGGGGCCGGCGATCACCCAGTCGTCGGTGTTCAGCCGGAACGCCAGCTTGCGGTCGCGCCCCGCGCCCTCGCTCGTCATCTCGACCGCAACGAAGGCCGCATCCTCGACATCGATGTCGAGCTTTTCGACCGGCGTCACCAGGACATGGCGGCCGTCGGGCTCGCGCCGCAGCACCGTCGAGAACAGCTTGACCAGCGCCGGACGGCCGATCGGCGTGCCCATGTGGAACCAGGTGCCGTCGGCGGCGATGCGCATGTCGCTGTGCCCGCAATGCGCCGGATTCCATTTCTCGACGGGCGGCAGCTTCTGCTCGGCGAGCAGCTTCGCCAGCCCGGCGAGCGAGCCGCCCGGGGCGGTTGCGGTGTTTTGCGCGTTGCTCTCGGCCATGACCCGACCGCATATAGACGCGGCCCTCCCGAAGAGTAAGCGTCCAGCATGAACCGACCGCTCGCCCAGCTGAGCCCCGCCGCCGCCGAGGCGGAATTCGACCGGCTCGCCTCCGGCTTCCGCGCCGCCCGCTCAGCGGTCGAGACGGTGGTGATCGGCCAGCCCCGCGTCGTCGAGCTGGCG
>JADCGM010000010.1 GCA_020249025.1 Alphaproteobacteria bacterium | reverse complement strand
CGCGCGGGCGGCGCACGGCCGAACTGAAGAAGATCGAGGCCGCCGCCTCGGCCATCCGTGACATCAAGACGGAGGTCGCGAAGCGTCCTGATCCGAAGCCGACCGGCCAGGCTCTCCCCGAGACGACGAACCCGAAGGGCAAGTCTCTGGCCGACCTGACCGCTGCCTACCGCGCGGCCAAGTCGAAGAAGCAGGCCGCCAAGTTCGCCGCCGAAATCCTCGCCAAGCAGAAGGCGACCCCGGCGGCCTACGACGATGCCGCCGCTCGCTCGATGACCGTGGCCAAGGACATCCCGCCGATGCGGAAGGAGCAGCTCGAAACCGAGCTGGTCCGCGCCATGGACAATGGCGACAGCCAGCGCGTCAACGACATCCTGTTCGAGGCGTGGCGTCGTGGCCGCAACAAGACGCTGAAGGATGCTGGCCAGCCGGTCATCTATCCGAAGGTCCGCAACTCGCTGGTGAACAGCGCCATCGCGCGCCACATCGCGCAGTCGGAGGGCGAGTTCATCGACGACGGCATCGTTCCGTCGGCTCCCGCCACGGTCCGCGAGTTCCAGTCCTACATGGAGCACCGCGATCCCGAGACGCGAATCGTGATGCGCGAACTCGTCTATCGCGCCATGAACCTCATGGGCAAGACGACCCGTGACGCGCTCGCCAACTCGAACCTGATGACGGTCGGCGACGTCTATCGTCTGGCGAACATGCCGCAGCCCGTGAACTCGGCTGGCGTCTTCACCGATTTCCGGAACCCGGCCTTCAACAAGCTGCGCGCCGACATGCGCAAGATGGCCGTCGGCCTGACGAAGGGCGTCTCGAACCCGTTCGATGCGATGCACGAGGTCTATCACCTCGCGCTCCGCACGGGCGTCTTCGGCGAAGACGACATGCGGGTGATCCGCGACCAGTTCACCGAGGCCGCCCGCCGTGGCGAGAAGGTCGCGACTTCCCGTCTTGCGACCTACGCGCCGGGCAAGACCATCGACGAACTCAGCCCGTCGGAGCTGGCCATGGTGGCGGAGGAGTGGTTCGCCGAAAGCGGCGCGCTGCACACCATCGGCAAGGTCGCGAAGGGCGACATGTTCGCCATCCGCGAGGCTGGCGACATGAGCGCGCTCACCATGAAGTCGCGCCTCATGACCATGGCCGAGCAGCTTATCGACGCGGTGGCCTACCTCGTGAACGGCCTCGTCGGGCGGCAGGACATCAAGCAGATGTTCCGTCGCGTCGATGCCTTCGGCGACATCTTCGAGCGCCGCCAGATGCGCTTCCTCCGCGAGGGTTCGACGCCCGGCGGAGTCGCGCCCGAATACGCTGCGGCGCACTACGCGCAGGCGTGGGCGTCGATGCCGGAGGCGCGCAAGCGCGCGATCTTCCGCTTCATGGGCGACGGCCTTGGCATCGCGCGCGGCAGCCGCGACATCAAGGACATCAACTACTTCTACCACGGCACCCCGAATGGCGAGCGGCTGACCGACGCCAATGCTTCGCTGATGCCGGGTCGTGGTGACTGGGGTCGCGGCGTCTATCTGACGGCGGACCCGCAGGTCGCGACGCAGGTCTATGCCGGGCGGCCGACGGTCGATGCGATGCGCCGCCGAGTCTGGGACCTTTCGGCCGACGGCAAGATCAAGGCCGAAGACGTGCAGCAGGTGCTCTCGATGGTCGAGAGTCTGGGCAAGCTGCGCCGGAGCATCTCCAAGACGGCCAACGAGGCTTACTATCTTCAGCTCGGCCTGCGCGGCGACAACCCCGACAACCTGCGCTCGCTCAACATCCAGACGGAGCGCGAGACCGACCTCATCTCGCGCGTCGAGAACATGCGCGCCTACGAGGCCGAGATGATCGAGGAGCTTGCGCGCGAGATCGAGTTTGCGCAGAACGCGCTGCGTGCGGCCATGAAGAAGCCGGTGGACTCGGGCGTGCTCGCGACCGACGGCATCCGCAACTTCTCGCGTGGCATCCGCACGTTCAACGCTGTGACGCTGCTCGGCTTTACGACCCTGTCCTCGCTGCCCGACCTCGTGCTGCCGATCATCCGCTCCGGCTCCTTCAAGACCTACGCCAAGGCCATGAAGCAGTTCGCGCGCGACCCGGATTACCGGGAGGCGATCCGCAACACGGGCGTCGCTATCGAGAGTATCGTCCACCAGCGCATGGCGGGCCTGTTCGCCAGCGACATCTCGGGGAAGCTGGGCCAGTTCAACAACGCGTTCTTCAACGCGACCGGCCTGACCCCGTGGACCGACATGAACCGCAAGATCGCGGGGGCCGTCGGTTTCGAGATGTTCAAGGCGGAGATCAGCCGCGCCCTCGCGAACCGCATCGGCGACGGCACCGATCTGGCTGCGCAGAACAAGACGTATCGTCTGGCGATGCGCCGTCTCAATCGCTACGGCCTCGGCGACTATGTCGCGCGCGGCGAGACGCTGGACGCGGACGCGCTGGAGCGCCCCGAGGTCAAGCGCGCGGTCGTGCAGTTCGCGAACGACACGATCTTCGCGCCGTCGCCCGACGACATGCCGCTGTGGACGCAGACGCCGGTCGGCGCGATCATCTGGCAGCTCAAGAGCTTCCCGCTGATGATGACCCGCTTCGCGGGCGAGATGGTCTCGGACATCAAGGCCGGTGACTGGAAGCGTCCGGGCATGTTCCTCGCCATCGGCCCCGCCTTCGGCGCTGCTTCTCTGGCCCTCAAGGACGTCGTGCAGATGCGCGGCGGCGAAGACGGCGACGAGGGCGAGCTTCGCGCGCGGAACTGGAAGAAGTTCCTCGGCTACGACGAGAAGGCTCACGGCGACGAGAACGACTTCCTCGGCTGGTATGCCGAGGGCATGCTGGCCATGGGCGGACTCGGCATCCTCGCCGACGTCTTGCACTCGACCGCCGCCGACGTGGACAATGGCGCTTACGGCTCGCAGCGGGTGATGAGCACGTTCTTCGGCCCGAGCGTCGGCACGTTCGGCAGTGCCGTGACTGTGGCTGGCGGCCTCAAGGACGGCCTGACCGGCGCGACCCCAGACAGCAACGCCAAGGAGCGGAGCGCGGTGCGCGAGGCGGTGCGCCGCATCCCGGTCGTGGGTGGCATCGGCGGCGTCCGCGAGGGCATCGTCGACGCCGCCTTCGAGGACACCTCGAACTCCGGTGCCGGGGGCGGGGATGGCTTCGACTTCGGCGGTGGTGGTGACGGCGGCTTCGATTTCGGGGACGACCCGTCGGTCGCGCCTGCGGATGATCTGTCCGGTTTCGGGGACGAGCTGGCCCCGCAGAGCACGGAGAGTTTCTGATGCGCGCGTCCATTCAAGCCATCATCGACGGTGTGATCCAGCGCGAAGGCGGCTACGTCGACAACCCGCACGACAAGGGCGGACCGACCAAATACGGCATCACCGAAGCTGTCGCCCGCGACAACGGCTACATGGGCAAGATGTCGGAGCTGCCCCGCGCTCTGGCCTTCGACATCTACGTCAAGCGCTACGTCTCGGGGCCGGGCTTCGACAAGCTCGCGGACTTGTCGCCGAACGTCGCCGCCGAGCTGATCGACACGGGCGTCAACATGGGGCCGCACTGGCCGTCTGTCTTCCTTCAGCAGGCCCTCAACGTCCTGAACCGCAGCCATCGTCGGCAGGGTCCGGACTGGCCTGAGCTGATCGAAGACGGCCGCATCGGCAACCAGACGATCAACGCCGTCCGCCGCCTTCTCGATCTCCACGGCAAGGAGGGCGAGGACGTCCTGCTCAAGACGCTCAACATCCTTCAGGGCTACCGCTACTTCGAGATCGCTCGCCGCAACCCCACGCAGGAAGAGTTCTTCCGGGGTTGGATCGCCCACCGCATCGGAGGACTGTCTTGAAGCTGACCAAGCTGCTCGACGTCCTCCCCGGAAAGGGGCGGGTCATGGAGGTCCTCGTTGCCATCGGCATCGGCTTTTCGCTCTGCCTCGCCGTTCTCCTCTGGATGGAGAAGCGTGAGAACGGCCAGCTTCGCGACCGCGTAAGCGGTCTTGCGAATGAGCTGACCGTTGCCAACACCGCGAACGACGACCTCAAGATCGAGATCGAGAAACAGACGAAGAAGCTGCGCTTGGCGCAGGCCATCGCCAAGGCCCGCCAGCAGGACATCGTTCGCCTTCGCATGCAGATCGAGGCGAGCGCCGCCGAGCGCCGCCGTCTTGCCGACAAGCTCCGGGCCACGAAGGGTGGGACCGAGTCGCCGATCACCGAAGAGGTCTGGAAGTCGCTATGACCTTTCGCCAATACAACTCGGCCAACCTGCTCTCCGCCCTGCTTATGGCAGTCGCACTCCTCTTGCTTCCGGCGTGTTCGACCCCGAAGGCCGAGCGCTACAAGACGGTCGAGGTCGGCATCCCGATCCCGATCCCTTGCATCAAGGAGTTCGACCTGCCGAAGGCTCCGGGCCGCCTTGGTGAAACGCCCTACCCGCCCAACCGTGCGGACCGGGAGGCGCTGATGGCGGCGCACATCATCGACCAGAGCATCTATATCGAGACGGTTCAGCCCTTGCTGCGGGCCTGCTCGGCCCCCTTCGAGGAGCCGTCCAAATAGCCCGCGCGATATGGATCGTTGCTCATGCCCGGCGGCTGGGGCGGGCACGGCGGGGTGGGCGGGACCGCACGACCGGCGTTCACGAACGCATCCCGGAACCCATCGCGAAATCCGGAGCAGTAGTCCCCGGCAAGCGCCGGAGCCGAAACAAGCGCGAGCGCAACGAAAGCGAGTCTGAGCATCGTTTCCTCCCTCGTGGAGTTTGCAACTCGCCCGATTTCTCCTGATTTTTCAAGAGGCCCCCTGAGCACCCGAAAGTGCAAACCGCCCTTGAAATCATTGGGCTATTTCGTGATT
>JADCGM010000001.1 GCA_020249025.1 Alphaproteobacteria bacterium | reverse complement strand
CCTGAAGCGCATCGAGATCGACGAGACCAACTCGTACGTCACGGTCGAGGCCGGGGTGACCTGGGCCGAGCTGCACGAGGCGCTGGCGAAGAGCGGACTGCGCACGCCCTTCTGGGGACCGTTCTCCGGGCTGGCGGCGACGATCGGCGGCTCGGCGTCGCAGAATTCGATCAGCCACGGGACGGGCGCTCACGGCTCGTCGGCGGAGAACATCCTGTCCTTCGATATCGTGACAGGGACGGGCGAGCTGCTGCGCACCGGCTCTGCGGGCTCGCAGGCGGGGGTGCCGCACTATCGCAGCTACGGGCCGGACCTGACCGGGCTGTTCTGCGGCGATTGCGGGGCGCTGGGCGTCAAGGCGCGGATCACGCTGCCGCTCATCCGCCGGCGCGAGGCGTTCGAGACCGCGAGCTTCAACTTCGGTTCGTTCGAGGCGCTGCACGCCGCGATGCGCGCCGTCGCCATCGAGGGCGTCGACGACGAGAATTTCGGGCTCGATGCGACGCTCCAGCAGGGGCAGATCGGGCGCAACGAGGGCGTCGCCGCCAAGGCCGACATCGCGGTCAAGGTGCTGAAGTCGTCGGGCGGGCTGGCGAAGGGCGTCAAGGCGCTGGCGAAGATGGCCGCCGCCGGCGACCGCGCGCTGAAGCAGTCGACCTACGCCGTCCACTATATCGTCGATGGTGTCGACGGGGCGGAGGCGCGGGCGAAGATCGCGCTGGTGAAGAAGCTCGCGACAGCGCACGGCGAGGAAATCCCCAATACGGTGCCGACTGTGGTGCGCGGGATGCCGTTTGCGCCGCTGACGAATACGCTGGGGCCCAAGGGCGAGCGCTGGGTGCCGATGCACGGCCTACTGGCGCACGACCGGGTGGTGCCGTTCCATCAGGCGCTGCAGACCTATTGGGATGCGAACCGGGCGCGGATGGATGCGCATGGCATCTATTCGGGCGCGATGTTCATGACGGTGCGCTCGACAGCGTTCGTCTATGAGCCGACTTATTACTGGCCGGACGCGCGCACGATCTTCCACGAGCGGATGGTGCCGGCCGACCACCTCGCCTCGGTACCGACCTATCCGGCGGCGAGCGACGCGGCCAAGCTCGTCGATGAGCTGAAGCACGGGGTCATCGACCTCATGCAGGCGTTCGGGCCGGCGCATCTGCAGATCGGAAAGTTCTATCCGTACCTGCCGGGCCGCAACGCGGCGGCGGTAGCGCTGCTGCGGGCGCTGAAGGGCGAGCTCGATCCCAAGGGCATCATGAACCCGGGGGCGCTGGGGCTGTAGCCTTACCTCGCTGAAGAGCGGGGGCTTAGCCCTTCACGAAATCGGCGACCACCTTCGCCCAGGCTTCGGGCTGTTCGTCGACGATGTCGTGGGTGCCGCCGTCGAGGGCGGCGAACCGCCAGTCCGGGTGTTCGCCGGCGATGCGCTTCGACGATTCGTAGAGGTCCTCGCCGGTGTTGGTGAAGACGAGCGTCGGGCAGCGGATGGCGGCGAGGTCAGGGTCCATGTCGTGGCTGAGCGCCGCGGTGAAGCCCCACCAGTAGGTCTGGTTCTTCGCCAGCATCTCGACGACGTGCTTGTGCATCGCATCGAGATGGGTCCAGCCCGGCGAGGCGCGCAGGCGCTGGTTCCAAGCGGCGAGCAGGTGCGAGCCGTCCGCTTCGGGCTGAAGCGCCGAGAAACGGAAGGTGGCGAAATGCGCGCGCTCGGCGGCGGTCAGGGCGGGTACCCCGTTGAGAACGAGGCGGACGACGCGGTGCGGGTGCTGCGTGGCGAAGCTGGCCGCGATCATCGCGCCGGTATGGTGGCCGAGAATCGCAGGCGCTTCGAGGCCGAGCGCGTCGAGGACACGCACCAGCGCATCGCCATGCTCGGGGATCGAGGCGGGGGCGGGCGGCGGATCGGACATGCCGAAGCCGGCGGTGTCGACCGCGATGGCGCGAATACCGGCGGCGGCGAGCAGCGGCAGCGCGGGGTCGAACATCGCGCCCGACAGCGGCGACTGGTGGAGCAGCAGCAGTGGGGCGCCGGAGCCGCCGGTGTCGCGGATGTGAACCTGGCCCCAGCGGCCGTCGACATAGGCCTTGCGGATCATGCGGCGGCATCCGTGTAAAGGCAGACCGTCCGGCGGGAGAGCGCCGGGTCGGCGATGGCGGCGAGAAGGCAGGCGGCGACGTCGGCGCGCGCGATGGCGACCTTGGCCGGCTGCGGGTCGCCCGAGCCGATCAGCGTCCAGCGCCCGGTCGCGGGCGTGTCGCGCAGCCCGCCGGGGCGGACGATCGTCCAGTCGAGCCCGCTGCCGCGGACGATGCGCTCCTGCCGCTCGCGGTCGGCCCAGATGTGGCGGGCGAGCGTGCGGATGATGAGCTTGAACAGCCGCGAGCGCATCGGCGCGAAGCTGTCGCCGACGCCGATCGTCGAGCAGACGACGAGGCGCTCGACGCCGGCGTCGCGCATCGCCGTAACGATGCGCTGACTGGCGTCCGAGACCTCGGTGTTGGGCTTGCGGTTGAAGCTGCCGAGAAGCGAGACGACCGCTTCGGTCCCATCGACCGCGCGGCGGACGGCGTCGTCGTCGCGCGCATCGCCAGCGACGATGGCGAGGCCGGGGCGGGGCGCGAGCTTCGCCGGATCGCGCACGAGGGCGACGATCTCATGGCTGGCGGCGAGGGCGAGGTCGAGGAAGGCCTGGCCGGTCTTTCCGGTCGCGCCGAACAGCGCGAGCTTCATCCGCGCACCTCGACCCGTTTGATGACGCCGCCTGGCTTCAATGCGCGCAGCCGGGCGCGGGCGCGGCCGTCGCGGTCGAGAGTGGCGGCGACGAAATCATTGGCGGCGGCGAGCGCGGCGGCGAAGGCGGCGGACTGGTCGGGCGCCTCGCGGCTGAGCCTCTGGATACGGTTGCCGAAATAATGATCGACGCCGAGGCCGACCCACAGCATCGAGCCCGGCACAGGCGCCGCCTCGTAAGAGACCATGTGCGCCTCCCACTGCGGGGCGATCATCGGCAGCACGTCGGCAGTGCCGGTCTGCACGAACTGCGGCACGGCGAGCTTCGACCAGCCCTCGCGCGTGAAGAAGGGCGCGACCGGGCCGGGTGGCGAGAAGGCGACGACGGCGCGCACGCGCGGGTCGCGCCACGACTGCATCGGCCCGCCGGGCGACGCGACTTCGGCCCCGCCCAGCGCCTGCGCGACGAGCGCGCCATAGCTGTGCCCGGCGGCGGCGATGCGCGCCGGATCGATGCGCGCGCCGGTCAGCGCCTCAAGCGCCGGGATCGAATCGGCGACGAGCCGCATGTCGGCGATGCGGACAGCGAAGAGTGTCGCCCGGTCGACCTTGGCGAGATCGGGATTGCTCTCGCTGTCGGGATGGAGCGGCGCTGCGACGAGCGCGGCGCGGGCGAGCCCGGACTGGAGATGGGCGAGCCCGTCCAGCGTGCCGTTGGCGCCGTGGCTGAGCAGCACGAGCGGCAGCCGACCGCGCGCCGAGGCCGGCCACATCACGCGCACGCTGACGCGGCGGCCGTCGGCAGTGGTGAGGACGGTGTCGGCGCTGCGGGTTCCGCCCGGCTTGGCATGGGCCGCGAGCGGCAGCGCCAGCAGCCCGGCGAGAACCTCGCGCCGCCTCATGAATCGCGGAACCAGCGGGCCGGTGCGCGCTCGACGAGTTCGAGAACGTAGAGATTCCCGTAGCCGCCGCGGTTCAGCCGGAAGTCGCCGTCGAGATAGGTGACGTCCGAATGCAGCGGCGGAATCTTGGCGTTGGCGATGTCGAAGCGCTCGTGCCCGGTCGCCTGG